>DATIXS010000061.1:0-2421 GCA_035518335.1 Candidatus Acidiferrum sp. | reverse complement strand
GACATAAACAAAAAAGCATGTGAAATTATCGGTTACAATATCAATGAAGTTATTGGCAAGAATTGGTTTGAAAACTTTGTTCCAGCAAGAAAGAGAGAAGAAGCTAAACATTTATTTCATAATGCTCTAAACGGGAATCTTCGACATCTGCACTTTGAGTATCCATTGGTGTGCAAGCAAGGTAGAGAATTGACATTTAACTTCCATAACTTACTTGTTGCCGACGAAAAAAGCAACATCATCGGCATGCTTAGCTCCGGGGATGACGTAACTGAAAGGAAGCGAAAAGAAAAAAGCCAAAAAGAGGTGGAAAACCGTCTCCAGCTTTCGTTGGATAATATGATTGAAGGTTGCCAAATCATTGACTATGATTGGCGCTATGTATACGTAAATGAAGCGGCTGCCAAGCAGGGACGCAAGACCAAAGAAGAATTACTGGGCTACACGATGATGCAAGCGTATCCTGGCATAGATAGAACAGAAATGTTTACCCATCTTCGAAATTGTATGGCAAATCGTGTGCAATATCAATTAGATAATGAATTTACCTTCCCAGATGGATCAAAAGGTATCTTCGAACTGCACGTAAATCCCGTACCAGAAGGAATCCTAATTTTGTCAATAGACATTACACGTAACAGGGAGTTAGAAGCAGAACTAAATAACTATAGACTCAGACTTGAGCATGTATTGGCGGAGCGAACGGCTGATTGCGCAAAAACAAACGAAGAGCTAGCTCAAGAAATTCAAGAGCACAAAAAAACAAAAGAGGGACTCAAACTTAGAGCAACAATTCTAGATAACGTAAGAGAAGCCATATTTCTATTAAATGAAAAAGGAGACTTTCAATATGCAAATGAAGCAGCATCAAAAGCATATGGCTATAGCATCGATGAGTTGCTCAACATGAATATTCGCTTACTCCTGCCAAAAAAAGACGAATCCTCAGTCGATTCATTCATAAAACATATTGTTGAAAAAGGCGAAACCAGCATAGACATGATCCATCTTCGGAGCAACAAATCGCAAATGCACGTAAAATTATATTCAAACATAGTAAAAACTCTTCGTGGGCAATTTATTGTGATAGTTATCCGAGAAAGCTATGATTAAACAAGATATACTGGCAGACAAGCTAACTAAGCTAATTAGAACAGTTGCCTTTCCAAAAAATCGTTAATAAATGAAAAGTGGATTCGAACAAAAGATTAACTCTGCAAAACAATTATTTTTTGCCTTTGGAGGCGTGTTTTGCTGGGAGTGAAACTTGTTTTCTATCTTTTCGTTTCTGATCTTTTTCTCGTTGCAATTGTTTATGTTTTTCTAGTCCTTCTGCTTTCTTTGCTTTCTTAGACAAATTCTTCAACCTTAGCAAGCAATAGAAACCAACGATGCTCAAAAACCTTGCCCTTAACATAAATGTGTAGTTCTCGTAATCTTTAATACTGAAACACTTGACTGTACACTTTGGAAGAAAAGAAATGCCGAATGTGGACAGGGTTTGTCCTAAATGTGGTTCTTCAGTTGAGAAGAACAAAAATCAGGAGTACCGCTGCAGCAAATGCGGAGAGCTCTTCTATTTTGTTACCCCCACATGTGGTTCCAGTGATTTTGAAAGGTATCGACTCTAAAAAAACCCTTACCCTCAAGAAGAACTAATTTCCAGAGAAAGAATCCTACTGTGTTTTCAGTTTGCTCCAGTTTTTAACAATCTCTTCAACTCGCCAAACAGCTTTCTGACAGATTTTCAGCTGTTCCTCTGAAAGAACACTCTGTTCTTTAGGGAGAGTAATATGATACCTTGTGTCACTTACATACAGATGATTAAGTGGTGACAAAAATGAAAAAACAGTTCATTAAGGCATTGATGGTGTCAATCATTCTTCTTACTGCTGCATGGACTATGAACCTTCAAGTAAGTAAGGCTTCAACAACTTTTGTTGTTCCCACTGATTATCCAACAATCACCTCAGCAGTCAACCATGCTTCACAAGGTGCCACTATAGAAGTAAAGGAAGGAGTCTACAATGAAAACATTCAAATTAACAAATCATTAACACTTGAAGGTCAAGACAGCAAAAACACCATAATAATCGGAAATGGCGGCCCAAATGAACCAGCTGTCTTAACGTTGGCTGCTCCAAGCATTAAAGTTTCAGGATTCACAATTGAAAGCGCCAACAGTTCAATTCTTTCCCAAAATGCTCTTGGGATAAATATCCAAGGTGACAACTGCACAATTAATGATAATATTATTGAAAATAATTATATGGGAATTTTCTGTTCTCTTCAATCATTCACATCCATTACTAACAACTTTATTACATCAAGCGTTAAAGATGGCATTCGGTTCTACGCTGGTTCCCTCAACAACATTTCTAACAACAGTATCGTTGGCAATGCTGTTTCAGGTATTGCTTT
>DATIXS010000060.1:0-4421 GCA_035518335.1 Candidatus Acidiferrum sp. | reverse complement strand
GCAAGTTATGTGCTTCATCAACGATTAATATTATTTTTTGAAGTTCTGTTTCTATGTTTTTTAGAAATGCATTTCGAATTACAGGGTCAAAAACGTACAGGTAGCTTAGGGCAACCACTCTAGCGTCTGATAGAGCAGATTTCACCAGTTCGTAAGGACAAATTTCTTTTTTTCTGCAGATTGATAGAATTTCAGATGCCATATAGGGTCGAACTGCTACTTGTTGTTGAAGTTGAATGTACTCATATGTTCGTTCATCTGCGTGAGTGTAGAAAGGACACCTGCTTTTTGCTTTCAGTAACTCACAAACTTCCATCAAAGACTTTGAGTCAAAAGCGCCTCTAGCAGCAAAAATATTAAGGCACATTTCATTCCGACCGCGAATGGAAACTCCTGTAACTGGTTGTTGTTTATGAATGGCTTTTAATTCTTCTATTACTCGGTCATGTTGCCTATGGGTTCGTGCCACGTAAAGTATTTTCAAATCCTTTTCCATAGCTACAGGTAGACAAGCTGAGAGAGCCGAGATGGTTTTTCCTAAACCATTGCTTCCTTCGATGAGGACTGAACGCTTCTCGCGTACAGCATTATGAACTGTTGAAATAAATTCATCTTGATGTGGACGTACGTCTGAGTAGGGGAAATACTTTGTAACTGCTGACGGTAATTTAATCATTCTTATTCCTTGAACTCTTTGAAGAACAACAAATATTCATTGGGCACTCATGTGTGTTTTGAGAAATAATTACTATGACTAAAATTTGAGATTTGAGCAGGGTTAGGTTTTTCTGTAATGTCTGCAAGATTCCTAAAGCTTTAATTTGGACCCACACTTTTCGCCTTCACCCGTATGGAAAATATTTGCCAAAGTATTGATGTGCCAAGTTATAAATATCATATATGGGAAAAAGGCGTATTTGCTATGCACAAGGGGACTTTGAATAAATCATAATCCTTGAAACCTTTAGAAACTAAGTATTCAATCAAGAGGAAAGGTTTTTAGTGTAGTTATTATATGAGACTGTGAAAAGTGTATAGTGTAAAATTGAGGTTAACATTATGTCAGTGTTTGCAGCCCCAGGAGCTTATGACCGTGCAATTACCGTTTTCTCACCTGATGGACGGCTTTTTCAAGTTGAATACGCTATGGAGTTAGTAAACCGTGGAGCTACCATTTTAGGTATCCAATCTCCAGAAGGTTTAGTACTTGGTTCAGAAGAAAATATTGAAGTTCTTGAAGAAGCAGGTTACTCGTGGAAAATCTTCAGGGTAGACGACCATATTGGTGCGGCCATAGTTGGTTTAAGTTCAGACGCCCGAATATTAATTGATCAAGCAAGAATATATGCTCAAAGCAACAAGCTAACTTACGATGAACCCATCGATGTAGAAGTTGTAACCAAACGTATATGCGACATTCAACAAATGTATACACAGCACGCAGGCGTTAGACCCTTCGGTGTTTCAATAATTTTCGGGGGAGTTGATAAAACCGGAACTAGAGTTTTCGGTACACATCCCAGCGGAACATATAGAGGCTACAAAGCCACAGCGTTAGGCGCAGGAAGAGAAACTGTTCTATCAATCCTAAAAGAAGAATACAACGAAGACCTAACTTTGAACAAAAGTATTAAACTCGCAGTTAAATGCCTCATAAAAGCCCTGGAAGCAAGACAGTTGCCACCAAGAATAAAGATTGCAGTCATACCAGTGGCAACCAAGAAACTAGACATGTTAAGTGATGAAACTGTAGAAGGCTACATTAAAGAGCTGGGTTCAAGCAAGTGAAAACTCGATGAGTGAAAAGTTCACCGTCGCACGTTTAACTAAAGATAACGAACATTTCGAGATTTTGGTAAAACCCCAAAAAGCATTAGATTATAGAAATGGCAAAATCGCGGGGATTTCCGAAGTTTTAGCTGCTGAAATAATCTTTTCAGATGCAAACAAAGGCACTAAAGTTTCCGAAGAGGCAATGCATAAAGCCTTCGGGACAACTGACTCATTAAAAATTGCTGAATCAATTCTAAAAAAAGGGACACTTCAACTTACAACTGAGCAAAGACGAAAGATGGTTGAAGACAAAAGAAGACAAATAATTGATTTTATTTCAAGGCAAGCAGTTGACCCGAAAACAAATCTGCCGCATCCTCCGCTTCGCATAGAAAATGCTATGGAACAAATTCGGTACCCTATTGATCCATATAAGCCAGTGGAAGAACAAGCTAAAGACATAGTGAAACTGTTACGTCCAATTTTGCCCCTAAAGATAGAGCAAGTTACAGTTGCAGTAAAGATCCCAGCTCAATATTCAGCAAGAGCTTACGGAACAGTTAAAACTTTGGGCACTATTAAACGTGAGGAATGGCGTGGAGACGGTTCATGGTATGGCGAAATAGAGTTGCCTGCTGGATCATACGCCTCGTTGCTAAACAGACTTGGCGACGCAACTAAAGGAAATGGAGAAGCAAAAATAATCTCTTAAAAAAATAAAATTGGATGGTGAAATTAATGCCGATATTCTTTGAAAAAAAACAGCTTGTAACGCCGGGAGAAATGCTCGCTGAAGGCGATTATTTACCGGGCGAAAATACGTATATTCAAGAAGGTAAAATCTACGCCCAAAGGATTGGACTTGTAGATACCGATAATAAAAAAGTAAACGTTGTTGCACTTCGGGCTTTTTATGTGCCTAAAATGGGTGATATCATAATTGGAACAGTTTTGGAAGTTGGATTTAACGGGTGGACCGTTGATATTAAATCGCCCTACACAGCGCTCCTGCGTGCATCAGATGTGTTAAGCAGACCCTTTAAGCCTCAGAACGATGAGTTATCAGCAGTTCTTAATGCGGGTGATTTGATTGTTGCAAAAATCGCTTCATATGACAGAGCACATGATCCACAGCTTACTGTTGGAGAGCCTGGGTTGGGAAAAATAACACGTGGACAAATTCTTCATGTGACCCCTACAAAAATTCCTCGTGTAATTGGCAGAAAAGGTTCAATGATTTCAATGATAAAGCAGGAAACAGGTTGCCAAATCATTTTGGGATTAAACGGGGTTGTTTTGGTTACTGGAAAGACTCTTGAAGAAGAGGAACTTGCTATAACTGCGATCAAAAAAATTGAAGATGAATCCCACACAACTGGCCTTACAGATCGCATAACGCAGTTACTTAAAGAAAAGAAAGTTAAAGTGGAGGAAAATAAAATTGAATGAAAAAACTGAAAAATTAATCGATAAGAAAGGCATAAGATTAGATGGTAGAAAAGCCGATGAACTTCGACCTTTGAAGCTTCAAGTTGGCGTTTTGTCAAACGCTGACGGGTCAGCTTATATTGAACATGGAAAAAACAAGATTTTAGCTGCAGCATTCGGTCCAAGAGAAATGCATCCAAAGCACCTATCTCTTCCAGACCGTATGGTTCTACGCGTTCGTTACCACATGGCTCCATTTTCGGTGCAAGAGCGTAAGTCACCTGCCCCTTCACGAAGGGAAGTCGAACTTTCAAAAGTAATAAAGGAATGTTTAGAACCGGCTTTGTTCTTGGAACTTTATCCACGCACAGGCGTTGATGTCTACGTTGAAGTTCTGCAAGCTGACGGTGGAACGCGATGTGCAAGCATAACTGCTGCTGCTCTTGCTATTGCTGACGCTGGTGTGCCAATGCGAGACTTAGTAGTTGGTTGTGCAGCTGGAAAGATTGACGATACAGTTGTCTTAGACTTGTACGATGCTGAAGACAAGCTTGGTGCGGCAGATGTTCCAGTAGCATACATGCCCAGCTTGAACGCAGTTACATTACTTCAGATGGATGGTATACTTACTACAGACGAATTTGAGAAGGCAATGAATATGGCAATTGATGGATGCAAAAAAATCTATGAAATGCAGAAAGAAGCGTTAAAAACGAAATATATGGTTGTTAAGGAGGAAGGTGAAGAGTAATGTCATCACTTGTAACCCGGGTTAAACTAAAGCAGATTGAACAACTCATTGAAAGAGGAAAACGCCTAGACGACAGAGGCTTACATGATTACAGACCAATCAAAATTGAACAAGGATTAATCGAACGTGCCGAAGGTTCAGCTAGAGCTTTCCTTGGTAAGACTGAGGTTCTTTGCGGAGTAAAAGTTGAAACAGGCGAACCCTTCCCAGACACACCAAACGATGGAGTAATGACAGTTAATGCAGAGCTTGTTCCATTAGCTTCACCGAATTTTGAGCCAGGACCGCCAGGCGAAGACTCAGTTGAATTAGCAAGAGTTGTTGACAGAGGAATACGTGAATCCCATGCCATCGACACTGAAAAGTTATGCATTGAACCGGGCAAGAAAGTCTTTGTTGTCTTCGTCGATGTCTACGTGTTAAATCACGATGGAAACCTGATTGATACTTCTGCTTTGGCTGCTATGTC
>DATIXS010000059.1:0-6518 GCA_035518335.1 Candidatus Acidiferrum sp. | reverse complement strand
GTTTTTGAATTAGAAAAATTCAGCTACAGACAAGTTATTGATGCAATAAGAAGCAATGACTCAACACATTTCAAATATACCATTGAAGTGGACCCTGCTTATGGCAAATATCATTGGACGGGACATCGAAATTGCAAAGTGTCTCTGTCACCTCAAGAAGCAATTAGATTTAACAATGTTTGCCCAGTTTGCCGAAGAGAACTCACCAAAGGTGTAGAGCAACGAGTTGAGGAACTTGCCGATCGACCTTTAAATTTCAAGCGTGAGGGCGCACCAGGGTTTTTGAAGTTGCTTCCACTCTCCGAAATAATTGCAACAGTATTAGGTTCTGATTCGCCGTCAAGTCAGGCTGTTTGGAAGAATTATAGTTTATTGGTAGAGAAATTCGGGAATGAGTACACTGTATTAATTGACATTCCCCGAGAAGCACTAGCTACAGTGGTAGATGCGACAATAGCACAGGCCATCATTAATGTTAGAGATGGCACAGCCAAAGTAACGCCGGGATACGACGGCGTTTATGGACAGCTTATTTTGGATATTAATTCGCCAACATCTAAACTTAAGCCTGCACCGAGAACAGTAAAGCAGACAAACATTGGCGATTTTTTTGGAAAATTAAGTTAACGTTATTTAGCTATTCAAAGAAACAAAACTATTTAATTCCAGAAAAGTAACTAATGTTCTAATCTACAGGAATAGATCACATTTGAAAGATCTTTTAACAAAAATTAACAATATAGCTATTCAAAAGTTCGGAGCCCAATACGCAGAAGGTCGAGCTCAAAAACTTTCAAAAACAATGCTTAATCTTAAAGAAGAGAGGGTAGAAGGCGCAAAGCAGGGCATTGAGAACGGTGTCGCTATGCGCGTGCTGGTAAATGGTGCTTGGGGCTTTGCATCAGTTGGCTCATTGGATGACGAAATTTTGAGCAGCGCTGTTTCGGATGCCTGCAGAATGGCTAAAATGGCTAGCACAAAGTTGAAAAACCCGATTAAGCTTTCTAAAGCCAAAGTTGTCATTGACCGCGTTGTCTCAAAGCCAAAGAAAAACCCATCGGATATTTTGATGGAAGAGAAAGTTAAGACTGCATTGGCTGTAAACAAAGCAAGTTTGAACTTCGATAAGAGAATTAAAAGCTGCAATATCGATTATATGGATTTGACTGGCACGAGTTATTTTGTGAACAGTGATGGAACAAGCATAGAGCAAGATAAATTGGTCGTTTGGGCGAGAATAACTGCTTCAGCTCTGAGTAAGGGTATCTTCACTTTTAGCCGTGAAGAGATAGGTTCAACTTCAGGTTACGATATTTTCGATAAGAAATCACCTGAAGCGCTTGGCGAAAAAGTTGCAAAACTCGCAATTGAACAATTAGGCGCAAAATCTCTAAAAGGTGGAACTTTTCCAGTCGTTTTAGGTCCAAACGTTGTGGGAGTTTTCGTGCATGAAGCATTCGGGCATTTAGCCGAAGCTGACTTGGCCCTTTCAGGCGGAGTTTTAGCAAATAACATGAAAAAGAAAATCGGTTCAAACCTAGTAACATTTTACGATGACGGCACGATTGAAGGATCTTTTGGGGCCTTCAAGTACGACGATGAAGGGGTTCAGACCCAGAAAACATTGCTGATAAAAGATGGTGTTGTTGAGGGTTTGATGCATAACCGCGAAACCGCTCAAAAATTCAACGCACAACCAACAGGTAACGCTAGGGCTGAAGATTTCCGGGTGGAACCGATCATTCGGATGCGATGCACTTACATGGCACCCAGAGATCAATCGATCGAAGAATTAATTGAAAACGTCAAACAAGGTTATTACTTTAAGAGCTTCAGAGGCGGACAAGCTAATCTCGATGGCACATTTCAAGTGGGCATCCAAGAAGGTTACGAGATAATCAATGGGGAAATAGGCGTTCCTGTGCGTGATGCGTCAATAAGTGGCAACACACTTGAAACTTTGCATAAGGTTGATGCTGTGGGAAAGGATTTTCTGTTAGACCCAGGAAGGTGTGGAAAAGGTCAATTAGCATTCGTGGGTGATGGTGGACCTCACATTAGGCTTAAAGAGGTTGTTGTTGGTGGCAGTGCTTAAGAAAGATTTTGTGGTCAGTTTGGCTGAAAACGCTGTAAAGATAGCGATGCAAAAGGGAGCTTCTCAAGCTGAGGCTTACGTTTACGAGGGACAAGCAACAAATATAGGCATCGAACTTGGACAAATTAGCAAAACTAATAGGATAATTGATCGCGGTTTAGGCATCCGAGTTGCTTCAAACAAAGCAGTAGGTTTTGCTTATACAAATGTAATTGATGATCAAAACGCAGTTGAAACTGTGATTAATAGCGCATTAAGTGCAGCAAAAGCAAGTAAGCCAGATGCTGACTGGAAGGGCCTTCCTGAAGCCAAACCGTATGCTACCATGCAACAAACTTTTGATAATAAAGTTGTTGAACTGGGTTCAGAGGAACTCGTCAACGTTGCTTCAATCATGCTTGATGCTGCTGGACAAGTTGACAAACGAGTTTTTCCAATTGAAGGAGGAATAGGAGGCGCTTACATTTCCAACGCCATTGCCAACTCAAACGGAATAGCAGGTTTTGACAAAGGAACAGTTGTTGAATGCAGCATTGCAACATTGGCCAAAGAAAATAACACAGTTACCCCTGTTTGCTTTGAATTTAATGCTTCAAGAAACTACAATATTAACCCAGAATGGGTCGGAAAAGAAGCAGCAAAAATGGCTCTTTCAGCTTTGAAAACCAAGTCAGTAGAAACCAAATCTACTACTCTCATATTAACGCAGTTTGCATTGCAAGATCTTCTTGCTTATACGCTGGTTAATGCCGTTAAAGCGGACAATGTTCAAAGGAATCAGTCGCCTTTTAAGAATAAACTTGGCGAAAAAGTTGCATCAGATAATCTAACAATTTATGATGACGGTTTATTCCCTGGCGGATTACGCACCTGGGCTTTTGACGGAGAAGGAGTACCCCATCAGAAAACACCAGTTATAGAAAAAGGTGTGCTCCTCAATTTCCTATACGATAACTACTCCTCACAAAAAGACGAAAAAAAAAGCACTGGAAACGCAACCAGAGCAGGATACCTGTCAACACCAAGCATTGACACAACAAACTTCCATGTCATGCCAGGAGAAAAAACATCTGAAGAAATGCTAAGCGAAGTAGATGACGGCTTAATAATATATTACTTGCAGGGTGCACATAGCAGCAATCCTGTAAGCGGCGAGTTCTCAGTTGTTGCGACGCCAGCTTGGAAAATAAAGAAAGGAGAAATAATTCACTGCAGTCGAGGTGTGATGTTGGCTGGAAACATTTTTGAAGTTATAAAAAATATCAGCTTAGTAGGAAGCAATGAGCGGCAGATGGGACAGCTGATTTCACCTTGGATTCAAGTTGAGAACGTACGAGTTATCGGAAAATAATTCTAGTTGCTATGCCCAGAAACTCTTCGAGTACTCTCCTAAAACACCCTCATATATGCGCTTGGTTTGTTGGGCAATTTTTTCCCAATCATATTTTTCTAAAACTGTTTTGTACGCGTTTTCTCTGATATTTTTTCTGTAGTTGTCATCAATCAACACTTTTGTTATGCCCCATGCTAATGAATCGGGGTTATTGGGGAAAACTTTAACGCCAGTTACGTCATGGTCGATGATTTCTGATAAACCACCAGTGTCAGATGCAACTACTGGACTTTTTGCAGCCATAGCTTCCAATGCAACGATTCCGAACGGTTCAAAAAGTGAGGGTACAACTGACACGTCGGCGCATTTCTGAAGTTTAAGCAAGCTTTCTTCATCTACGAACCCTTCGAACAAAACTTTGTGCTCAAGCCCCATACTACGAACAATGTTTAGCAGCTGCTCCTTCATGTAGCCGCTTCCGACAATTATGAATTTAGCGTTGACTTTCTGCAAGATTTTTGGGACAGCATTAATTAATACGTGGATACCTTTTTCATAAACAAGCCTACCTACGAATAAAACTATTTTTTCGTCTGGCAAAGCAAATTTTTTGCGGAATTCGTTCAAATCATCTTCAATTGCGACGTAAGATTGAGTGTTTACACCGTTAGGAACCATAACTAGTTTATCATCTGGAAGCCCAAACGCCCACTTAACATGTGAAATCATATATTTACTGCAACAAATTACCCGCCAAGCTTCATATGTCAACCAAGCTTCGGTTTCATGGATCATTTTTTCAGTGTTGGTATGTAATCCATCCCTTCTGCCGATTTCAGTTGAATGCATAGTTACCAAAAGAGGTTTTCGAAAAACATGTTTAAGCCCAATGCCTGCATCCGCTACAAGCCAATCGTGAGCGTGGAAAACATCAATTTTATTTCCGATTTTCCTAGTTAAAGCTGCTGTTTCCTTTTGCATATTAAGATTCATTAAGTAAACCCATGACGCAAAATCTGGCGCAGGATTCTTGTAGGAGTCTATACGGTAAACCTCGACACCTTCAATAACTTCATGAGAAGGTGTATCAGGAAAATCGCAGGTAACAACATATACTTTTACGCCTTGTTTTACCAAGTTTTTTGAGAGAAAGTAAACGTGGGGCGATATTCCTCCGATTACCCTGGGGGGGAACTCCCAGCTTAGCATCATAACAGTTAAGTCATCTTTCATTTGGTCTTCATTCCACCCGCGCTTTTGTAGAGTTTAACGATATCAGTTAATCTGGAGTCAGGATCTGCTGAAATAACAACAATTTTTTCTTCAGGTACCTTGTAAATTCGAATAACCTCATCTCGCATCCATTCCGACTTAACGCTGATTTTCTCAGCCTCAAAGAAACCTAACCATTCAATACTCTTAATCGCCATATTATACGGGGTATTTAGTGCTTGCGACCTGTGGTCTTCTAAACTTTCAACCGAATAAACAAATGGTATACCAAGACCACTTTTTAACGTGGCAGCCGCTGGAACAAAATGCCAATCAAAGACGTCTACAAGATCAATTTGCTTGTTGGATTCATAATAAATATTGGCTGACGCTCGCTCAACCTCTTGGTTTAGTGTTAAAACCCACGTTAAAACCCCAATATGAGTTCGAACAGGGTTTGAAACCCTGACAGTTTTTACTCCTGTCGGTTCTACGTCTAAACCGGTTATGCGATCATCGTACGTTACAATATTGACGTCTATCTTTTTTGTTGCTAATTGGGTTGAAATGGCTTTAACATATTCCGAGAGTTTACCTACCACTCTTGGCGGATACTCCCAGGAAAGAATGATTACACGCATGGTTCCACTACGTGAAAAGCGAGCAGACCTTGATTATTCCCCTTGCATTAAGGTAGTAGCGTTTTTTTCCTTCATTGTCGACAAAACTTTCAGCAAACCCCTCAGACTTGTAATTATCCAAGATGCCTTCAATTTCATTTGGGTCTTTTTGCATCAGTCTTGCTACTTCTTCACCTCTTCTTGCTAAATCAGCTGCTGTTGCACATAAATTATGCAGGGTCTGCAAAACTTTATCTGGATAAGGAAGCTCGTCTCTCATTTCTAATGCACCGTACCGTCAGTAAATTATGACGCTTCCTTTATAAAGGCATACTTATTTTGTTTTAGAAAAGGCTAGTTGCATCTTGCGTTTGCTTATTGAGGGTCACATATCTTTTCTGTGTAAAATTAAAAATAGCTTCTCGCAGTTTTTCTCCTCGCACATTCAAACCTTTGATTTCTCTAAATTGCAACGCTAATTTTTGGTCTTTAAGGGAACTCTTAGCCCAGCTTTCAAAATCTCCATTGAAGACATGAAACTCAATGGCTACGATGCTTACTTCTTTGATTGCTTTAACGAATCCTTTCAAGCTCCAAGCCATGATTCCTGTGTAATATTGTTTTCCAACTCCGGTATAGAATAGAAAGGGTTCGTTTGCCGTTAAAATCGCCATTCTTAGCCTTGCTTCAAATTCACTTAGCAGCGTTTGTGCAACCACGAATGCGTCCATGGGGGATTCAAATGGGCTGAAGTATGAGTGAACTTCACCCGGTCCACCTCCTGCAGTAAACATATAGTATAAGTGGTCGCTTGTTTGAAAGTCACGCCAAAGTTTAAGAAATTCAGTGTCGTCAGCTTCTTTTATGAACGGCTCGAGCCGTCGAAGTGTGGTGTAGTAAGCCCACTGCATAATGTTACCTAGCCAGCCGGTTTGATCTCTTTGGACGTCTGCCCAGGAAACTGTGCCGCCTGCTTCAGGAACGTCGATCTCGTCCGCAGGTATATGTTTAGCAACTACTTCTGATGGCGTTGCCATTTGCAAATTCTCAAACTTCAAAATCTCGTCAGGAAGATGCTGCAAGAAGCTGTGAATTCCAGTTTCTGGCCAATGATGTTCCCCGAAAGTTTCGTAGTCAGGGAAAATATTAATGCATTCGCCATGTGTTCCTGCTAACCAACCTGCATATTTATCTGCTGTAAGAGGCCATTCAGGCCACCATCTTGCTGAGAACCTAAAACCAACATCATCTGTTAATT
>DATIXS010000058.1:0-13828 GCA_035518335.1 Candidatus Acidiferrum sp. | reverse complement strand
AACTGTTTCTTTCCAACTGCCCTTTTCTCCAGTTATTTTGTCGTGGATTTGAGGTTTGTGAGATTCAAGAGTTATCTGAATAAAATCTAATCCAGACTTTTCAAGTGTTTTAACGAATTCTTCATCTTTGAGTTTTCTTCCATTACTAATTAACCCAGTAACTATACCTTTGTTTTGACTATACTGTATCAAAGTTGGTAAGTCATCGCGCAATGTAGGTTCGCCGCCAGTGAAGGTTAGGATGAAAACACCAATTTCGCTAAGTTTATCGATTACTTTTTGCCATTGAGCAGTTGTTAACTCAGGAGTGTTGTGTGGCCCTCCAGCATAGCAGTGTACGCAGTCATTTTGGCATCTAAACGTTAACGCCATATCCATTCGCAGAGGTGCTGAATATTGATGGCTAAAGGGTTCCTCTTTTTCTATTTCAAGAAAAGAAACGGGATCAACTTTATGAGTTTGCGCCAAGGTGTTAATTGAATAAATGAGTTTTTCATAATCGGTTTTTGCCGTTTCAGTATTCACGCGGTACATGCGTTGAATTTTCTTCAAAATCTCTTCTCTAGAGAGCCCTTGCATGAAAAAGTATGCAAAAGCAGTTGCAGTGTGGTTTAAGTGAAGCACGGAATTAGCATTAATCACCATTACGCCTTGTCCATCTTGCTCTACTCTAAGCTGAAGGGACATGCCCGCAAACTTGTTTTCCCCACGGTAGGTATAGCGCCCTGGGGCAATCTTTGCTTTGCCAACAATTCTTTTGATAAAACTCATCTTAATGGGCACCTCCACCCGCACAGGCACAAGCGCATGAAACGCAAGCGCAAGCACAGGCGCATGCTGCACAAGCACAGACACAGTCAGCTTTGGGATGTGCTGGATCATGGGATGCTTTTGGCGGTGGTGGAACAATGGAGTTGGCGAACTTTTCTACATTCACTACTATGTTATTGGAAGTTTTTTCTACTGAGGTCGCTATGTTGTTTGCAAAGTCAGCTCCAGGAATAGCTGGAGGTTTAGCTGATTGTGCAGGAGCACTAATATTTGGTTGGATAACTGGGTTAGGGTGATATGTTGTGTAGCCGTACCACCACCAGAACCAAAGCGGGTTTGGCTGGAATGGTCTGTTCTGGAAGAGAGTTTCGGTTTGTGACCGCTGGTTGGGATCAAGCATAAGCCAAAGCAGTTGCTCATCATAAGCGTTTGATGCTAATTCAACCGTCCCAGCTTGCTGCACCTGGGTCCACGCTTGAGCAACAATTTTTCTATAATAGTCAACTGTATCTTTTCGGCTGTAACCCTGCATTTTTTGCTCAGTTGTGTCTCGCAAAGACATGATTGTGTGAGCTAGTTTCACTTCATCCAAGGTTCCGTCGGGTTTGAGTGCGTTGAGGAAGTCAATCTCGTAATACCTCAATGGGTTGTCCTTGCTTCCGATTTTATTCTCGTATGGTGGAAGCACACGAATTTTTATTGCAGGATTAGATTGTTCTACCCAAACAGCTCTTTTCTGCAAAAGACCATAGAGAATTTCAGTAACAATCTGCGGTGGCTTCATATCTAGAAGATATGAGGCTTCAACTGCCGTTAAACCTCGTTTTACTCCCAATGTTTCCATGCTAGCTTTTGGCGAAGCATACGAGCTTTTCCTAGCAACCTGTACAACTAATGCTATGACAATGATTGCAATTAATGGCAAAGCAATCAAAAGAAGAATGTTTGCTAAATTCCCAAGGCTGCCAAAGCCGCCTCCTGAGGAAAAGGTTGGTGTATAGTTGGGTAAATATTTGGCCGGAAAAGAAACCCCGACTATGTGTTGTTCGTTTGTCTGTAGAACGGGGATTTGCCAATATACAGCAAGTCTTCCATTCACTATTGATGTACCGTTGTAGAAGTTCTGTGTAGTTCTTATGTCGCTTGTGGTGGCACCTGTCGGAAGAACGATTTGCACACGCACATCATTAATTGGCATATCTGTCCATTCTGGTGCAAACTGCATCCCGTAGTTTCCCGGATTTTGTGTGTCATTGCTTATCAAGCCTGCAACGTTTGTCGTTATAGTAAACCATACAGAGTTCCCAGCCGTTAAGGGCTGATTTAGGGTCACATCGACTTTGTAGTCACTGCCGCTACTTGCATCAGAAACGCGCAGTTGGTTTCCATTTTGGTCAACAGCTTGACCTATTGTGAAGTCATTTTTTGGTTGACCAACATAGAATCCGTGAATAATTCCTGAGGTAACAGTTAATGTTATGTTATAAGTTAAGTCAACGGTGCCATTTTGGTTAATTAACACCTGTGTCCATTGGTGATCAATACTGTAAACAATACTCTGAGCATTAACCAGGTTTGATGCTGCTAAAGTTAAAGTTAAAACTAAAATAACTACAAAAAAATAGACACGTTTTACCATTTGGGTTCCTCTGTTACCTCAAAAGTAGTGCCACAATAGGGACATTTAACATAAGGCACACCTGACACAATTTGTATCTCTTTAGCATCAATTGAAGCCGAACAATTTGGACATTTAATTGCTGCTGCTTGCATTTGCCCTGAAACTTCAAGGCGCTGGATTACTGTTTTGGGTTCGCGAGTAGCGAAGTATATTCCAATGATAACTGCCAGGCCAATAATGAAAAGTAACCCGCCTGTAACCAGCCTCGTTGATGCTGCTTGAACTGAAGCAGCAAGAGCGAAAACTATTGCAAAAAAGAATAATATTGCTGCCGCAATAGCGCCAAGTATTGTAACGGCTTTCATAGATAGGTTTGGTGTATATGTTTAAGATTTAAGTTTAGCTGTTTGTTAACTATACGCTGGTATGCGTTAACTTGATGGGTATGATGAGACTTTTATTATTAGGTGTTACCAAACTTTCTAGAAATGTTACTGTCTCGGTTGAACCACGCCCAATAAAAAATCGTTTTAGCGTGAATATCGCATTGATCAGTATTTTCAGCGCTTTGTGGGTAGTTCTAAACTTAACTGTGGCTCCGATTAGTTTTAGGCTCACTGGATTGCCTGTAATTCATAGCGTAGTAATTTTCTTTATTCTTTTTCTTGTTATATGGGCAACAAGTCAATATGGTGCCGTATCATTAGTTGGTATTATCGGCTCTGCCATTGTTTTGCTAAGCGGTGGTCCGCTTCCCGTAATAGGCTTCATACTTGCAGCAATAATCTTTGATTTAGTTTTCTTGGTTAATCATCATAGATTTAACTTTAAACCTGCAAATGTAGGAGTTGCTGTTTTTGCGACTGTTGCCGCAGCATTTTCTGCGAGTATTTTGAATTTTGTTCTTGTTTCTCCTGCGTTTGCTTTGATTGTTTGGGCAGGTTTGGTAATTATAGGTGGAATAATTGGTATGTTTATTTCTTTGCCGATTATCGGCATTTTGGAAAAAGCACAGGTCAAGCGGGTTAAAACAGATTAGCTTGAACATTATTTATGATCAAAAATTAGGAAAAGTTAAAGGAAGTTTGTATAATTTATATGTTTTCGGAGTGCGACTCTAGTAATCTAAAAAACTGATTTTCGGGAGAGTCAGAGCTTAGGCCTATTTGCGTTTCCTGAACAGCTTAACCTAATGCAAATCAGTTCAAAAGGATTAATCTTAAATCTGCATAGCGTAGAAATAGTCAAGAAACTTTGACTGATCTTAGTCAAGAGTTTTACTACAAATGAAATTTGTGCGAGAAGTCAAAGTATTTGGCAAACCGACTGCGTATCGCCTTTGGGAGAATCTGAGGCGCATATTCTCTTTTAAGGATTTTACTAACCGCTATGGACGTTGTTGATATAGAAGTTCAGCTAAGATTTCTTTTCGTCGCTCTTTGCGGTTTTTCTTTTGGTTCTTCATGCCTAGTGAGAAATTTTTCAGTTTTAAAATAAAAACTTTATTGATTTAGGCTTATGAGCAAGGCTGATGAACTGAGCGTTAACCTTGATAAAAAAAGGGAAATGCTGGTGATGTCTGCATTTGATTGACCGGGTTCAAATCCCAGCTTCCTCAAAAGTTAACGCTGTAAACGTTCAAGAAAACTGTTTTTCTGCACATGTAGAAGTTCCTTATGTCGAAGAAATTGTAATATGTTCATCACATTTTTCTTCTGCTTTGAGTAACAGCAGCTATTGTTACGGTGATTACAACGCCTAAGACTGCTATTATAGCGAGAAATAGTGAAAGCGAAACAGTTGCCTCAGGTTCAGGTGTTATTGTCGGGTGAATAGTTGGCGTTGGGCTTGTTGTTGTAGTCGGAGACGGAGTCAGCGCTACTGTTGACGTTGCCGTTGGAAAGTTCAAAGAAAAAGCTTTTGTACAACTAGCATTCAATAACCAATTGGGGTTTTTTATATCGAAATTTCAAGTGTATAAGGATATTGCGGGCAAATATCGTTTTCGTCTAAGAGCTGGAAACAACCAAATAGTCGCAGTAGGTGAAGCCTACGAGCAACATGCAAGCTGCATCAATGGAATAAGAAGTATACAGAAAAACTGCAACTCAGAAATCGAAGATTTAACTATAGAAGGCCCCAAAGTGCCTAATCCCAAATACCAAATCTATAAGGATACTGCAGGCAAGTTTAGGTTCCGTCTGAAAGCTGCAAATGGTGAGATTATTGCTGAGGGGGAAGGATACGAGTCGAAGGAAGGATGTATAAACGGTATCAAAGTGGTAAGAAGCAGCTGCGAAGCGGAAATTGAGGATTTGTCAGTCCCAAAGGAAACAGTTCAGGAAAATGTTGTTTCTGCCAAAATGGAAGAAAAAGCCTCTCCAGAAATAGAGCCTGAAGCCACGTTAGGTGCCGAAGCAACAAAAAAGGTAGAGGTGGCCGTTCCAAAAATCGAAACTCCAATGGCACTGTCAACTGCAGAAGCAGCTAAAATAGGAACTGGTTTGCCTGAAGCCAAGATGGAAGAAATGCCTCAACCGACGCCAATTTCAACAGTTGAAACAAAAGTTCCGAAGACTAATTATCCAACTGAAACTAAGTTAGAACTTTACACCGTTACCGAAAACATAAACAAAGGTAACAATGTGAATCTGAAAGGAAAACTTTCCGAGAGCGATTCCGGAAAAGGCGTATCTGGAGCCAAAATCAGGATTCACGAACGGGACACTTCCATATTAGGTGACGCATACCTCGCACAAGGAGTAACTGGTGAAGATGGTTCTTTCAATATCATCTGGAAAGCTAAACCTTTGACTTGGCGAAAAAACACAGGAAACATCTATGCAACATTCTATGGAAATGAAATAGGGAAACCTTCGAAAAGCAGCATTCAATCAGTCATAATAAATTAACCTGTTGAAACGGGGAGAGCTAAAGCTTGCTCTCCTAATTTTCGCTATCTGTGAATTTTCACGGTTTTAGCCCGTTGGCTCGCCAACTCTAACGATATTTGTCATTTTACATGCTGGGCACGCTTCAACCATGCCAAAGCCCTATTACACCCTTCTTGGACTGCAACCGCATGTTTGCGTTGTGCCTCTTGACACTCAACAATGCTTTGTATAGATTCTTCAAAATTCTCTGTATCATGGAAATGACTACTTGTTTGATATTTCCAGTCGTGACGATTAAAGATTATACCGCACACAACTTTATTTTGCTCTAACGTGAGGCTTGAGCCTCTATATACTGAAGGGTGAAACCGTGAAAAATGTGTTTTTAACCTTTCTGTATTGCGTTTAGCAAATCCAAAAAAAGAAAAAAGATTGGGTAGGTTTAGTCTATTTTTAGTTTTTTGGCTATCTTCACTATGAGGAACGCAACTAATGCCACCACAATGAAGGTGATTAGGGCTACTAAGAAGTCGCCGACGCCAAACGACTGTTTTGTAACTGTAACTACGTATGTGGCTAAGTCTGACATGCCTGGTATCGCTAAGCCTAGGAGTGGAATGATGAAGTCTTTTACAAGTGCTAGGACTAGGGCGCCAAGATATACGGCTATGATGAAGGCAATAGCCAAGCCGAGAACTTTGTATGATTTTACGAATTCTAAGAATTCGTTCCATAAGCCTTTTGGCGGTTCGGGTGCTGGAGGTTTTTCAAGGGCAGCTCGAATTTTCTTTAACTCTTCTAATATTTGGTCTTCGTTATCCATTCTGGTCACTGAGCGCTTATATGTTCACATTTGTTTTAATAATTTGCTATACCGATGAAATTTATCTAAAAATAGAGGCGGATTTTTGGTTTTATTGCATGTTTGTTAGTTAGTGAGCATCTATAAGAGATTGACCTTAGCGAATAAATTGGGATAGTGCGGTTTGTTTCCCAATCGCTATTTTTTTCGGGTTCTGGTTGTTTGTTGGTATCGAGTCGTGCCAACACATCTTCAAGTGATAGGTATTCTTTTTCTGTAAGGCATAGTACCGTATCGAGAGGATGTTATGGTTAAATGTCCTAACTGTAATCAAGATGTTTCTACGCCTATCAAGTCATTAGAAAATCACTTTTTCCATGTAGAAGCTTATACATGCCCCACGTGTAATTCTTGTTTCAAAGTAATGAAATAGCTTTTTAGTTTAGGGCTTAAAAATGCAGAGAAGACCTCTTGTTATGTCTTCGTCAACCGAGAACTTGTATTTTTGGAGAAATAACTCTATTTCGTTGCGGTCACAACTACCTTTAACACATAACTGATAACTATCAGGTTTTCTCTGTTTAATGAGCACTAAAGATGGTTGAATCAAATGTTCAGAGCCTAATTCTTTGAGTAGCGCTACCGCTTCAGCACGTTTCATCTTATCCCCATTAAACCTACCTTAATGTAAAGAGTTGATAAGCTTATGCCAAATGAAAGTTAAAATATGACGATTAAGCAAGTTAGGGCAACTGATTAACTCAGATTATCCAGCAGATAAATTACGATTTATATATTACTAAATATTTTCGTTCTTTATCCTCACTAATGGTTAATCCGTGCTCTTTGGCGTGTTTTTCAATTTCAGCCTTGCTATAATCGCATTTTAATTTTGACCTGATAGTGCTCAGGTCTTCTTAACATAACTTGAATATAGGTTGGTTCAACTAAATCTGCCTCAACTAATTCTTTGAGCATAGTCATAGCTTCGAGTCTATTCATGTGTTTCAATAACAATTTAGCGGTAAGTATGATATATAATATTTTGTCGAAAAAAGATTAAATCGTTAAAATTGTCGTTATATGGCTCAAAAAGAATGTTGCCTGTCAGTATTTTGGGGTAAGTAGCCACATTATATCCAAATTTTCAATAGAAAAAAAGAAGATTTGCTATTTCTTTTCGGGTCGCTACCACATAGACGGAAGTGGTGAGAACCCAAGCGCTACTAGTATTGCAGATATTATTATTGATATGACCCAGTAGATTATCCCTGCAATGATGGCTATCACGATTCCCTTGAATAGTCCGCAGTCAAAGAAGTGCATGATTAGTACAACCCAAACTACTATCATGATTAATGTTCCCAGTATTGACCCAAGCAAGCCAGTGAGGAAAAAGCCTATGACCGCACCAATTACGACTCCCAGAACTCCAATCCAAACTGCGTCGGTAAACTTTGCCTTTTTTCCGCCTACAAGCCATTTTCCAACTAGCCACAGAACTGGAGCCAGCACCACAGCAGCTACAACAATTTGTATTATCAAAGAAACGAAATCCATATTTTTGTTTTCGCCTCTCATTCATATTTATTAGGTTTTCCTTTTAAACTTTATACAGACGCCAAGCACTTTACCTAACATTAGAGGTTTTGCAAAGAGAATGCAGACCAGAGTTGAATGGTTTTTAGCAATTCCACAACAATTTCTCATAAAATGGACGCATTCAGGAAAGAAAAAAGGGAAAAGCGGGAAACATCTCCGACTAGTGCTGGGTTCAAATCCTGTTTTCTTTAGTGGATTCCTTCAGTACTATTTCCTCTTAGATATGAAGTGAAGAGCAAACATGTGTTCTTGATAGGCTAAAGGCACCATTATGATAGAAGCGTCAAAAGTGCTGCCATCTTTCTTCTTTAGTTTAACATCTATCTTTGAGGCTACTAGTTTCTCCATGGCATTTCGATATGCAGAAACCATAGCTTCCTGGCTCATTTTGTCAACGCCAACCTCTAGGGGATTTTCAACTTTTGCCCATTCCTCGGGTGAACTAAAACCCTGCCACTCAGCAAACTTCTTGCTACAAATCTTGTGGTTATCATCTAAATAAAGGTAAATTGCCTGTTCTGATGAATCAAAGATTTGCTTCAGTTGGTCATTAAATCCTTTGACGAGTTCTTCGTGATGCTCCTCGGGTGTAATCGTTTTTTTCGAAATCTGTTTTCACCTCTTACAAACCAATCTTAATTATCTTTTTTTAGAGCGAAAGGGTATAAAGTTGTGTGATTGTATAGCCGCAATTACAAAAAGGAAAAAAAGAGAGGATTGTGCGGGTGACATCTCCTAAGGCACAAAACAAAAACTGCTGTGGCTACTTAGGCTATTTTTTCTTAAAAAATAAGAAATGAGCAGGAAGAAAAAAGGTTTTGACTCAGCAGGTTACTCGTGAAGGAGCTTTAATCTTAGCTGAAGGTGGAGGTGCACCACTTAATCTCAAGGGTTGCATAAGCAACGGCAATACATTTGTGCTGCTGAGATATGCGTTAACATCGACTTTTTGTTCATACATAAAATTAGGTTCTATTGTCTTTTGCAGTTTCTGAAACGAAGAATAAAGAAAAGGATGTTCTTGTCGTCTCGTTTGACCTTTCAACTGCGCTTCAAGGCGCTTAATCGCTTAACTGCTTATGTATTAGGCTGGAATAGCGAATCAGCCAGAGTAGGATTTATGACTATGTTGTAGATTTTGACAACGCTGTTCCCAGATGGTGTAGTGTAAGTGCATTCTCCCTTGCCACTCCAATTCGTTTCCAAAGCATTCAAGTTGAGAGTCCACTGTTTGCCCGTTCCCACCCAAGTGTTCCACTGGTTTGTGAAATCGCCGGAAACGTTAGTCCAAGTGCCGTTACTTGATGCCCACGCTGTCTGTGCTCCATTATCCATGATGTAGGTGTAATTACCTGATTCACCACCCATAAGGTCGATTCGCAATACCATGTTCGTAGCATCCACATTCTTCGCATTCCAAGTGAAAACAACTGGTGTAGCACCCTGATATGACACATCAGCGTTGTACTGCAAACTGGTCGCACCTTTAACATTCACCGTTCCGCCGTTATTCATTAGCACGTAAGCGCCAACCACTGCCGCTACGATAACGACTATTACAACTGCAACTAAAGCGTACATTATTTTTTTCTCCACTATTTTTCGCCTCCCTTTCTGTCTTAGTTGCCACTGTTAGTTCTGGAAGTGAAGGTGAGCCGCTTGTGGCGGCTAAATCTTGATTCAGATGCCTTTTTTGTTTGAAGAGAAATAGCGGTTTATTGTTCGCATGCAACTTTTCTTTGTGGGGATTTGGTGTTTGCGTGCGATTTGTGTGAGTCTGATAGCCTTGGACAGTTGAGTTTCTGCCAGCGGCTTCTTCTCTCACTTCAGTTTGTAATAGTTTGTTCTCCTTTTTAAAACTTTATAACATGAATATCAGATGATTCACAATCTTATGTTGACTGCATTGTGCGCAAGGTTGTAACTATATCGATGTTTGAAATGAATTTATTCAGAGAGCTGCATATTTCAGAAATTAGCGTTATGTCGCTTGACACTTGCATAAGTTAGTTAACGTTTTATTTAACTCTCAGCTATCGCACACTTTATAGTTCGGAGCGGGCGAGCGGGTAAAATTAAATTACTGGAGTGCCACTCCACTAATTTATATATTATTGGTACATAATCAAGATACCGAGGACATGGCATGGCTTGGTACGACGATCCTATAACTGTGATTACAGTTGCAGTAGTGATAATTGCCGCTGCTGGAATAGTCATTTACACCATGAGAAGACTTGGCAAAAAGTCTCAGCTAAAGAAGCCTCAAAAAGCAATTAATGATCCAAGCCTTGATTATTCTTCTTCACCATTCAGAATTTCAAAAAGCGTTCAAACATCAACAGCATCTAATGCAAAAGATGAATTGCGAATGCTAGATTTGGAGCGAGAAATTTTAAGTGATGCAATCCGGCATTTGTATGAAGCTCAAGCGGAAGGAAAAATTACTGAGCAAGAAAGAGAAAAACTTGCTGCAAGTTACAAAGCAAGAATGATGTCCATCAAAGAATCTATTTCAAAAGATGAAACTATTGTAGCCTTGCATGATCTTGAAGGTATGCAAGAAGACTTAATGAAGCTCTTCAGCGAACGTTTCGGAGAATTAACTTCTAAAGTCGATGAACTTAGAACCAAAATTGATGTTAAACCAATAAAAGAAATACCTGTAAGATTACCCAATCAAATGTCGCCTTCGCGAATGGAAAAAAATGAAGATGCTGAAGAAGATGAAGAGGCAGAAGTCAGCGAAGAAAAACCGAAAAAGAAACGCAAGCCGCCTGAGGAAAGACCCGATGCTAAAACTGAAGCTGAAAAACGAATAGATTCCATTAGAAGCGAAGTTGAAAAGGTTTTAGATAAACTGGGGCAGATGGAAATTGAAAGTTAACCCAGATGGAGTTCAAGAGTCAAAACGCAATGCAGCTTTAGAAGCAGTCAAGCATGTTAAGGAAGGTTTTATTCTTGGTTTAGGTAGCGGAAGCACAGCTGCTTTTGCCATAGAGGCTTTGGGTGAAAGAATTAAAACCGAAAAACTAATTATTTTGGGGATTCCCACTTCTTATCAAGCTTTCTTGTTAGCAGTTGATTGTGGAATCCCAATTACGACTCTGGATGAGCATCCAAAAATAGACCTAACAATTGACGGGGCAGACCAAATAACCCCCGAACTTAATTTAATTAAGGGTATGGGTGCAGCGTTGGCAAGAGAAAAAATTGTTGCCTCAGCGTCAAAACTTAACATCATTATTGCTGACGAAAAGAAAAAAGTGAATCGACTGGGTGAAAATAACCAATCTGTGCCGATTGAAGTTTTGCCTTTTGCTATCTCACTTGTAAAGCGAAAAATTATTGAAGCTGGCGGGAAACCTATTGTTCGCGAAAGTAAAGGCAAGCTTGGTCCAGTCATAACAGATAATGGGAACGTCATTTTGGACTCCTGTTTCGGTGAAATCAGTAGGCCTGACGAATTAGAAGTCAAAGTAAAAATGATTCCTGGCGTTATAGAAACTGGTTTTTTTATTGGCTTAACAGATATTGCCTATATTGGAACTGGTAAAGCAGTTGGAAAAATTGAGAAAATAAAATTAAACCGACTTTAATTTTAATTCCAACTATTTTTCCACTAACCAGAAATACCTTGTAACTATTAACTCAAGGTTTTTTGGTCTATGCAGCCTTGTTTTTTCATTGACTTTTGAAGCTAAAGGTTTTTTTGAATAACAAAGCGTGATTTTTTTCTACGCACAAATTGTTAATACCCAATTTCGTTTACCTGTAAGACGGGTTAACACCAAATGGGCTCCAAATTAGAAATGTACGTTGACATTCTGAAGGTCTTGGCAGAAAGCGGACCACTAAAGGCATCACACATTGCAGTTGAAGCAAATGTCACAATAAACACGCTAAAAGGATACCTAGAATTCTTGATTAAGCAAGGATTAATTGAAGAGCACATTGTTGGAAAAAGCAATGCAGCATATATCGCTACATCTCGTGGAACATCAGTAATTAACTTCTTTAAAGAACTAGATAAGACCCTGACTATCCTTGAAGAAGACAAAACTTTGCCCCTGCAATATGAAGAGCAAGAATTGGGCAAATAGGTTTTTTAGCAATTCAATTAGATCTGGTTTGCAAAATTCCAATGTAATTTTGACCAATTGCTCAATGAAAGCTCATAAATTAGTATTAATCAATTCGATTTATGTTAGTTCCACCAAATATTGAATCGTCATCCTTGGAATTGAAATATTCATACAACTTTTGTCCTTTGTATGTAATCGAATACACTTTTCTATTGCCAAGGCTTTTTTCGATTATTAGTTCTAGCTGAACCAGGAACTGTAATGTTTCTTTCGGAGAAGACAACTTAATTTCAGCCTTTTGGATGATTTGCTTTTGCGTTATTGAATCCTCATCGTTTAAGACTCTGATGACGGCTAGATACTTCTCCATTCTTGAAAGTGCCAAAGCACACGCCTATATGGAAAAATTTTATCCTCAGAACTATTAAGCCTTTCCTCTTAAGACAGCTTTCATGTGAAACGTTTTTATTGAGTCATTTTGGTTTTTTGATGTGGAAATGTTCTAATGAAGCATCATATTGAATGTTGGCACTGAAAAAATCATGATGTAGTTTTCAATTAGTCAATAATTTAATAGGAAAAATGTTTTCTTCACAATATCACAGGCTAAATAGTTTGCTTATCTCGCAGTTTTAGATGGTTTTTTAATGTGAGTTATATGCGAATAAACGTAATCTTGTTCCGATATAGTTTTTCTGATTAGGTCTTGAATAGCATTGTTAAAGTTTCCATTATAGTAGAGTTTCACGATTTTTTGTGCAAACTCGGTAATAAGAGAGGCGGGAACATCGTGCAAAGTTAAGTCAAGCGAAAGTTCTTCTTCAATCGCTAAGAGCATTGTTTTCTTTTTCATACACGTTCACTTTGTCGAGCTTACCGTTCCAACAATTTAAAAGGTAAGCTAAGAAACTACAGCACCGAATAGTGGAGACTGTTGTGAAAGTGAACTCATCTTAAAGTTATCTGTTACAATCTACGATTGTCGCTTTCGCCATTAGGGAATTAGAGAGGAAATCAACTTAGAATTCGAAAACTAACTTAGTTTTAAGAATAATTTGTAAAAAGAAAAAAACTAACGTTTTTGGGCCCCAACTGATTTGTTTAATCGGTTTTAATTTCCGATTTGCAGCTTAATGGGTTGGCTTGTCTCATTGACTGTTTTCTTTCATTGGTGCAGTCGAAAAAGCATGAAGTGTTGATTCGTGATTCCATGCGCTGGGGTTTTGATACTTAACTGTTGGAGTTATTTGCCTATGTATTTCTGTTTCTTTGGCTTCAAGGCAATATATGATTTCAATAAGCGTTTCTCTATGTTTTCCTTTTTCTTCTACAAAGTTTTCAAAAACTTTCTTGAAATTACCAAAGTTTACTGTGACTGCTTTTGACAATTCATCCACTAAAACTTTTGTACCACTTGACTGCAAGTAATTTGCGTAAATTTCGCTCAGTAGGTCTTCGAGGTTAATGAATTCTTTTAGAAACTCATAGGATATCACGTAATTCATATTATTGATTTTAGAGATTTTCTTTGTTAGGTTCTTGATCTCCGCGGTTAATTCCAATAGATTCTTCTTATCGTTTTTATTTTCCATTTCTATTTGGTCAAGTGAATCTAGCATCGCCTGGATAATTTTTGAGTTTTTTAAGCTGTCGTAAGCGAGTCCTAGAATGAAGTTGTTTTCGGGCTGATTGATTTTTTTGGAGAAGGCTTCGTAGAGCTTAAAAGTTTCATTTTCGATAATGCTGCAGTACTTTATGTATTGGGCACTTTCCTGTAATTTTTCATTCATTTTTTTTCTCTCCGCCTCTGTGAATCTATGGATTATCGATATATATTAAACCTTACGATTCATTAGATCTTTAGTATTCCTGTTGAGCACCTGAACAGAAAACGCTAAAGTAAGCAACAACATAATCAATAGCAAAAAAATAATTAGTTGTTAGGGCGATGACCGTTGGTTTTAGATAATTTTGTCTCATGCATGAAAGAAAGTGAGTTAAAAGAGGGCCATATGAAATCTGTCTGGGTAAAAGGCAGATCTATTTTGTTTGT
>DATIXS010000057.1:0-6379 GCA_035518335.1 Candidatus Acidiferrum sp. | reverse complement strand
GCTATGTTGAGTGCAATTAGAATAATGGTTGGCTTATACTTTATTGAATTTGGCATTTTGTATAACCATTAGTTGTTGGCGAGTTTGTCGATTATTTTCTGTTTTATCTTTGATGAACTATCTAAAGTTTTCCACCGTGCAAACTTTCCAATTCTAACGATTTTCACTTTTACTTTTTTATTGTCCACGTAGTTTTGCACTTGTTTTAACATGTCATCCTGATCGTATCCAAGTGCAATCACTTCAGGCTTTATGTTTTCAATAACTTCTCCAATATCAAGGCTCTCGTAGCCAAGAACTGCTCTGTCAACTACTTTCAAAGATTCAACCAGTAAACGACGCTGATCCTCTGACATTATCGGTTTTTTGCCTTTAGATTTCTCGACTGTGCTGTCTCTTGCAACAATAACTACTAGCTCGGCGTTTTCTCCTCCTGCCTTCTTAGCTTCCTCCAAAAACTTGACGTGCCCCAAATGAAGCAGGTCAAAAACACCTGAAGCTAAGACAACTGTTTTCTTTCCTGATTTGTTGGCCATTCAAATTTCACAGCGCCCAATAATCTTAAAGCATCTAAGAGCCCTTCACAGTAAGCAACTGAGGTTAGGCTTGTTTCAAGCTTGCCTTTAACCTTATAATACTTTGCGTCCTCTAAATAATCAGCCGCGAAACGCAAAATATTGCCTATGGTCTCGTCATTGAAGCTAACAGGTGTTTTTATTCGTTCAAGTTCTTTTAACACTTTTTCCGCAGAACCGATATATTTCGTTACAAGAGCTTCAAGGCTCACTTGGCAAGACTCCTAAACTCTGAGGGTGCACCTGCAAAAGCGATTAATGAGTCAATTTCCATAAAATGCATCTCCCCTGGAAAAATTAAACTATAAGGTGGCTCCCCAAAGTTGAAGGTAGCTAAATCTTTCAGAAAGTCTGCTTTGAGCGTTGGATTGTCGCTTCCTGCCCGCGCTACCCCAACTGCGGGAGTATCTAAAGTGATGACTCTTTGATTCTTCCTTTCCTCTACTTCAAGCAGCATTGCTGTGGCTTGGTTGATATTTAGGAATTGTTTCTCGTTTGCTTTCAAATCTAATAGGCAAAGAGTGTGTAATCCCAAGGTCTTGTTTTGGGCGACAACGTTGTAGGGTGTTTCCGAAAAATTTTCTGGAAATGGGACGGTAACTGTTTTTCCAAACTTGTAATTATGAAGTCCCGAAAGGCTTACAATTGCTGAAATTATAGATGTTCCATGAATAACTCGGGTCTTTATTCCCAGATTCTCTGCTTCAACACGCAATGTAACATGCGTTGTTGCAATAAACGGATCCCCTGGAACAAGAAACAATGTCTTTCCTTTTTTTGCTGCTTCAAGAATCACACCGCCGTTTTCTTCTTCAAGATCTGATCTAGAAACTAACTGCACTTTTTTGCCGCATAAGTCTTCAAACCGTTGTAGGCTAAAGTCGGGCATGAGGCTGGTATAGAGTTCCATAAAGACGCTGTCTGCGTTTTTGACTTCTTCTAAACCTTTTAGGCTTATGCCTTTTTCATCGTTTAATCCTAAGCCTACAAAGACGAGTTTATTCAATTTAGAAGCCCTTCAAAGTGAAAGCTTAAACATTATTTCTCTTTAATTTCGCCTTTCTTAATCAGCTGATCATAGTAAACGCGGCAGGTCTCTATAGAAATTCCATGTCTCTGGCAGTATGTAGTGAGAACTTCCTCAACCGGTTCACCGGGCTTCTTATTCTTGATCATATCTTTTAATTCTTCAATTTTATGTTGCCTATCAAATTTCTCAGTCATTAATATTTTCCTCCTTTAAATGCAATTTTTTCGATAACCATGTTTGACTATTCTCATACCATTTTATAAAAGTTAAAAAATTCAAAACAGAAACAAACTTTTGGTTGGCAATTTAGCACTATCAAATTCTGAATCAATCGTTTAGAAGTTCAACTAGTGTTTTTAGAAAGGGAAATTTTGTTTCTTTTTTGTTGAAACTTAAAGGTCGAAAGTCCAACCAATAAACCTAACGTTGAGGCACAAGAAATTCCAATCAAACAATTTTTAACCCAGGTAACTGGTGTTTTGGGAATTGCAACATAAAGGGAATGGTTAGCTTGACTTGTTGCGTTATGAAAAGAATTTCCCCACCAGTTGCTTGCTCTAATAATGGTTCCATCACCAGGATAAGTAAAAGTTGCTTCTCCGCTCTTGTCAGTATAAATTGTTTGAGGGTGCATGCCACTCCGAGTTATCGTAACAGTTGCATTATCTACCAAAAAAATGTTGTAGTTGCCAGCTGCCACTCCAACCGTGACATTTTCTCCAACATTTGGGTTTTCCGGCGTCACGGAAATTATCCATGTTCCTCGTTGAGTATTTCCGACGCCAAAGGCCCACCAGAATGGAACACCCAAAGCTTGAATTAGAACAAGCAGTATGACAAAAAATGCTAAGGCTCCGCTAAGGAAACTGTAGCCTATGTTTCTTTTTGCCATGACAGTTTTTAGAAGATATTTAATATTAAAGGTTGCCAAAAAACAGTTGGCGCTTAGTTTTTTTGTTAGAAACCTGAATTTTAGTTTAGGTGTTCCAGTTTTGGAACATAATGTTCCTTGAATAGAATTAAAAGCCGCTTAAGTTATTTTATTGCCTGATCTGACTATGAGAAAAGCAATCATTCGCTTGATAGCAGTTGTTTTGATAATTCTATCTTCAAGCTTTTTTTTGTTGCCGTTTGTTAAAGCAACATCAGTTTCTTTGTCTTCTCCCATTGAGGTGCGAACCAATTTAACCGGCGAAGCTGGATACTCAGTTTTTCAGCTTGTAGATGGAAGCTTAATTCTAAACACCGCCGATCAAAACTGCACTTATCTAATAAAAATTGACTCTTCAAACCATCTGCTGTGGACGAAAACAATTCAAATCGACCAAAAAACCACAGTTCTTTCTCGCCTTCTACCTACAAGTGATGGAGGTTACGTTTTGGCCGGAATCGTCGACAACTTTTATTCGTTAGTGAAAACCAATTCTCTGGGCAACGTTCAATGGACAAAAATGTTCAGTTCGGGAGCACCGGTAAATTATTTCATGTCGATTACTCAAACCAACGACGGCGGTTTTGCAATCGCCGGTTTCGGCGAGAAAGTTGAAGAGAGCGAAGGCTGGATCTGGTTTGCAAAAACTGATTCATTAGGAAATATGGAGTGGAACGAAACGATTTCGGGGCCAAATGCCGATTGTCCATCGACCATCTTTCAAACCTCCGATGGTGGATACGTTTTGTCTGATGTCAGCTATTCATTTGTTCCAAACCAGGCATTCTTTGCTCTAATCAAAATGGATGCCAATGGAAAGGTTCTTGGAAAAGCAACTTATGGCGGCGAAGGTTACTACTTCCAACCTGAATGCAACATCGCTATAACCACCAAAGACGGCGGATATTTAATGGCAGGTTACCTTTGGCAAAAAAGCGCATGGATACTCAAAACCGATTCACAATATAACATGCAGTGGAACCAAACATTCGGCACCGACGGCAGCTCGGTAACTGCGGTGCTTGAAACTCAGGAAGGAGGGTTTCTTCTTGTGAATATTTCGAATCTGAAGAATGCTGGGTTAATTATGACTGACAAGTTAGGCAACCAACTTTGGAACATGACGTTGCCTGGAGTCACCTTGCCTGTGGGGTTAGAGGCAAACTTTAATTCAATTATTAACGTCAAGGACGGCGGTTTTATCATGATTGGTTCAAAAAATAACTCAGTATGGCTTGCAAAACTTGACTATCAGCAAGACGGATCAGTTGAATCTCAGCTGTTTTCTATTACGAACTTGCTGTTGGCTGTTGTCGTAGTAATTATTGCAGCTCTAACAATAGCCGTTGTTAGATTCAAAACAAGAAAAAAGGTTAAGATCAATAATTCTGAAATATCGTCAACAATTTAAAACAACCCATATGGCTTCGAGGTTGCAGTTTCAGCAATTAGTCTTTTTTTCGTTAACTTTTTAGAAAATCAATAGAGAAGAGCTTGTAGTTTTTGGATGGAGTATCCAACCAAACATTTATATCATTTACGTTAAAAAGAAACCTACACATTTCAGCCCATGGCTGAAGGATTGAAAACCAAATTGAAGCCCATAGAAGACCTCGCTAGAGACAGTATAAGAAACCTGAAGCCGTGTATTCATGGCGGAGAGGTTTTGGATGCCTCACGAAAAAGCGGGATTGACCAGAACGAAATTTTGGATTTTAGCTCAAGTGTCAATCCTTTAGGTCCATCAAAAAAGGCGGTTGAAGCAGCCAAAAAAGCTTTCTGCCAAATTTCAGCCTACCCTGATTCAAATTCAAACGAGTTGCGGCAGGCGATAGCAAGCCACTTCTCGCAAATATCCAAAAGCAATATTATTGTTGGAAACGGTTCGACGGAACTTATGTATCTTTTCGCTGAGACTTTCATGAATAAAGGCGACATAGCCCTTATTCCTGCACCGACTTTTGGAGAATACGAGGGTGCAGTCAAGAAAGCAGGGGAAACACCAAAATTTGTCAAGTTAAACAAAAATTTCAACATAGAAGAATCGGCGTTTGTCAATGAAAATTATGGAGCCAAAATTATTTTCTTATGCAACCCAAATAATCCAACAAGTATGCTCATTCCAACAGAAACTTTAACAGAAATAATTGAGCGCGCTATGAGGCAAAATAGCCTCGTTTTTCTCGATGAGGATTTTTTGGAATTTGTAGAAAACGAAAAAGCACTTTCAATGATTAGCAAGATCAACAAGTATCCAAACTTGTTTATCTTAAGGTCTTTCACTAAAATTTTTGGGTTGACCGGCTTGCGCATTGGCTACGGAATTGCCAACGATGAAATAATTAACTTGTTGTCCTGCGCAAAGATTCCATGGAACGTTAACTGTTTAGCACAAGCGGCTGCTGTTGCTGCATTGAAAGATGAGGATCATCTAACAATAACCCGTGAGCTTATCAAGAGAGAGAAGACAAGACTTTTATGCGAACTTGAAAGAATCGAATCTTTCAAAATTTTTCCTTCAGACGCTAATTTTTTCTTCATTAATATTAAGAAATCTGGTCTGACAGCAGCTGAGCTGACAGGTAAATTGTTAAACGAGGGTATTTTGATTCGTGATTGCACCTCTTTTCGTGGACTTGCCCCATACTATATACGTGTCGCCGTTAAAACTCAAACGGAGAACGAGCGGTTAATGAAAGCTCTGAAACGAATACTGAAGATTAACACGGTTTGATATTGAATAATGTTAGGTTTTGATTTCTCTCTATATGTCGATTCTGTTCTGATTTTCGTCGTGGCCTTTCTAATTGATGTAATCTTAGGCGAATATCCGGATAGAATTCATCCAACTGTAGGAATAGGAAAACTAATTGCCTATTTAAAGCCCAAAACTAAAAATGTGAATCCTAAAATTGAAAAAGTAAACGGTGTCCTTTTAGCCATAACAGTAATTCTGATTGTTTCAATTCCTGTATTTATCCTACTTTTTTGGCTACGCACATCATTCGGCTCCATTCCATACATAATTGTGGGAGCCATCCTGTTCAAAGCAACTTTTGCAGTCAAAGGCATGGGCCACTACACCAAGCCTATCGCTTCAGCCTTAAAAAAGAATGATTTAGCCGAAGCCCGCAAATGGTTACCCTTCATCGTTAGACGAGATCCAAACACGCTTAGCGAAAAACAAATCGTTTCTGCTGCAGTCGAATCCATTGCAGAAAGCACAGTGGATGGCATAACTGCACCCTTTTTCTTCTTTGCAATTTTCGGTGTTCCAGGAGCGTTTGCGTATCGAGTGGTTAACACTTTGGATTCTATGGTCGGCTACAAAGATGTTGAAAACAAAAACATCGGCTGGTTTTCAGCAAAACTTGATACCATCACAAATTACATACCTGCCAGATTAACGGCTTACCTGATAATTGCCGCAGCATTTCTTCAAAGAGAAAACTGTCACGAGTCATGGCGCATCCTTCAGAGAGATAAACGAAAAACCGTTAGCGTAAACGCAGGCTGGACCATTTCAGCCATGGCTGGAGCCTTAGACACTCAACTGGAAAAGCAGGGCCATTATGCATTAGGTGATGACCACGGCATTTCCCCAAACCATATTCCAAGAGCATTGCGAATGATGACGTTAACAGCCGTTTTGTTTGGTATCATAGTTGTTTTGCCTATTTTGGCTTTGCGAGTATATGTTTTTGGGCTTTAGTTTTTATCAGTTACCCTTTTCCGTAGACAGTCTACTGTTTCTGAAGATATGAATTAACAAATTTGTTGATTTTAGTTCTCAGGAAAGTTAATATGATTTCAGGTCTTCGGATATTTCGAGAGTTCACCTTT
>DATIXS010000056.1:0-3213 GCA_035518335.1 Candidatus Acidiferrum sp. | reverse complement strand
GCTACGCAACTCGGTTTCAAGACCCACCATCTTGGTTAGAACTCGCCAGAGTTGTTTAGCTCTTGTTGTGTTTGGCAACACATGGCCTTTTGCATAACGGCTAAGAACTGTGACTGGCAAACCTGTTTTTGAGGCTAATTCGCGATAAGTAATATTTCGTTTGTATTTTGCTGTTCGCAGCAGCTCGATTGTCATTAAACGAAGTTTCAAATCTTCTGCGTGAGTGCTCAATCTATACTCCCCTTTTTTCACACTAATAAGTCAAATATTGGATGTTAACTCATAATTGTAGCTTGCCAATTTATGCTTTTCTGTTTAAAACGAATGACCGCCTAACTCCACTGATCCTGCGGTTTGACCCAGAGATTTTACATTTTTTCCATTAAACTTTTTAGATGGCAAAGTGGAATCCTATATCAAAAGAGGGAGCATACGACGCATAAGATTAATCAATTAATTTTAACTGCACTTTTCGGTTCAATCATATTTGTTGTCAATGTCTTTTTGCCCCCTCCATTAAACTATGTATTAATCGTGGTTGAAGCAGTTCTGCTTGCACTCAGCGGATTGTTCATCAGAAAAGTCGGCGCCACCTACGTCGGCGCGGTTGGAGGGCTTCTAACAGCAATCGGAAACCCAGCCTTAGGACCATTCACATTTTTCTTCACTCTTATATTCGGAATCTTAGTCGATGCCTTCATGTATATTTTCAGAATCAACGGTTCCCGCGAAGGTGTAAATCGCAACAGGCTAATGGCTGTAATGGCAATTAGCACAATGCTAATCGGAATAATGAGCTACTCGGCATTTGCCCTATTTCCTCAGTTTATTCCTTTTGCAAAAGAGTTCTCAGGCGTCGGTTTGTTCATTCAAAGAAGCACCATGTTAGATGCGATGGTACTTTTTATGGGTCCAGTAACCGGTATCGTCGCAGGTTACGCCGCTTCGTACCTATGGAACAAGTACCTTCGCCATATACTCATTTAACCCCCGATTAATGACTTAAAATCACACTGTTTAAGTGAAATTCTTCTGAGAAAAGCCGTCATAAAAAACCACCAAGTGATAAGTCAATGCACTTTTTTCTAGAATGACGGGTAACATCTCTGAAGAGAAAAAACCATTAAGAAGTCGGGAAGATGAAAAGAGATTAGGCTGCTAAATTTAAAAGTAGCTTTTTAGCTAAAGAGTGTCAAAGAGAATAATTAAACTTAGAGCATGGTTTCAGTAAAATCAACAATCTTTCTATCTTACGTAATATTTCTAAGTTTGTTAATCTATTAGTTGTGGATTGTTCTTTGGCTTAATTTCGGTAAAAAGGAGAATCAGACCTGTTGTAACAAGTACAGTAAAAATCATTTCAAATTTAAAACTGAATGTGCTTAACAAATCTGCGCGGAAAACATAGTCATTGTTGATTAGCAAGAAATAATTAGTAAGGAATTCATTAAAAACAACCAGATAGGCAACTAGGATTGCAAAAACAGTTCCAGTTAATACAAAACCATTCTGTCTTGTTTTTGAATAGAAGAGAAACGATAGAACGCAAGGAAGACCTAACATTACTGGGATTAAATACACCGTAAGTTGCGACATCCATTGAAATACTTGTAAATAAACCAGCCACCTAAGAGGTATCATTTAGAACATATAATTTTTTGCATCACGTTTTTCTTCCTTTTGAGCACGACATCTTCATTAGTTTTTTGAGCAAGGTCAAAACAGATACAGAGTCGCGAATCCATTGAAACCAAGTTCAAGATTAATTGGTGCAGTTATTTGAGTAATCAGTTTATTATTCACTTTGCTTGTAATATTCCTGTACTTTTCTCGATATGATTTTTTGTTGCCTATTTTAGGTTTTGTTTTTGGTCTTATTGCACGTAAATGGTTAGTTAGCAAAAGCGAAATTGACAATACAAAACAGACCCTTTCTTAGACTAAAAGTAGCGAACCAGAATCAGTAAAGTTTCTCAATGGACTGGTTCATAAGATGTGCGGGAGCAGAATTGTCATGTATCAATTTTATTTAAACTAAATAAAATTCTGTTCCTAAGAGGTTCTAATCATCAGTTTAATTTTCTCGTCAACCAGCTTGGCGATCATCAAATTAGAAATAAAAACGCATCTAACCCCGAGAAGTTCGGCTAACTCGGCAGGTTTTTGGTCTTGAGTAACAAGAATTAAATTATGTTTGCCTGCGTATTCTACAACATCTCGGTCTTTTGCGCTTTTTAAGCCTGCTTCTTGAGCTGTTAACACTTCATAGCCTAAAGTTTCAAAGTATTCTTTCAAACCTGCATACATTTAGTCAAGCAGAAGCTTCATACTCTCCCTTTGTACGTCAAATTATTTAGATTTTGCTTTAGTTTTTCAGCTTTTTTGGCGACTTGTATACAACTTGTTTCGCGTTTTGGCGTGTAGTGACTTCTGTTGAAGACCATTGTCGAATTTTGTCTAAAAATGTCTAATATTGTCTATTAATGAACCTACCTGCAAAGAATTCAAGCTTAGATTCAAAAAATCAACCCAAAACAACCAGTTCAAAAATGGCAATTTGGTGTTGTTGACTTCTACACAAAAAAGAGTCGCTAATCTATTAGAAGCAATGCGAAAGACTCAGGGTTCTTTGCAAATGGGAAAGTAACCTCGATTCCAGCGTTCGCAGCAGTTTCCTTAACATTCACACCAACGGCGTCCTCTGACAAACGTGCCAGGTTTGGGTGGGCACAAATCTTTGTTTCTATGTTGCATTTTTCGCAGAGTTGACAGTGTCCTGATACGAACGATATTGCTAGGCTGTAGCCCTTGTTCATGGCGGCTTTTTCCAAATCAACGACGGATTGCAGCATTTTGCGTTTGTCATCTTTCCAATCTGCCCAAAACTTTGCCGCTTTCTCTTTGACATCCTTTGAAACAGTGGGATCAGTTTCAGCAACCACAAGCTTTTTGAGCACTTCAGGGTCAGCTTCCGCCCTTGATTTAAATTTCATAAACATAGCATAGTTGTATTCGCTGACGATTTTTCTAAATTCTTCAGCGGAAGGTGTGTAAGGTGGGCAGGCTAAAGTTTTGCCATAATGGTTGCAGCCTACTTTACATTTGAGCACAACTCGATCTTCAATAACTACTTTAGTTGTTGGAATAATTTTGGCGTCAGCAGCCCCGGTCTCCAAAGCTAACTTGACGAGAAACTGAAATTTTTCAGCGCCA
>DATIXS010000055.1:0-10472 GCA_035518335.1 Candidatus Acidiferrum sp. | reverse complement strand
AGAATGCTGCTCACATGCATGATTCAGAGTGGAAACTAATTAATCAAATCATGGATAATGGACGAGTCTATCTAAATAAAGATAAGATAGTTCGTCTGCTACAAGAAGAAGTAAAAAATCGGATAGAGAAAAGACTCGATGTTGCAGAAATCAGAAATCTTCCACCAGAGATAACTGTCATTGCTGAAGGATTAGTAAAATCGGCGCAGGAAATAATGGGACAGGAAATTGAAGACATACCTAAAGTAGTCGTACAAGCAGCTTTTCCACCTTGTATAAATGCAATTTACGAAGCAGCGTTATCAACTCATCATCTTTCGCAAATTGAGCGGTTTACTTTGACTTCCTTTCTCTTAAACATTGGAATGTCCTCGGATAAAGTGAGTGAATTCTATAAGAGTTTTTCAGATTATAATGAAAGGTTAACTCGTTATCAGATTGAGCATATTGCAGGCGAGAGGGGTTCTGGAACACGGTATATTCCTCCACAATGCTCTGTTTTGCAGACCCATGGTCTCTGTAGAGGTAGGGATGTTCTGTGCCGCCGGATTTATCATCCGCTTGCTTATTATAAGCGAAAACAAAAACTGGTAGAGCTGAATAGTTAGTTAACATTTATTAATTGAACGCCACAGTAAAATAAATAGAATTCATATGAATTATCAATTAATTGGAAATGGTGAGCTTAGCTCCCAAATTGGTATAATCCTACCCACGTATCGAGAAGAGGAGAACATTTCCAAATTAATTGAAGCTATTGAAAACTTAAAACTTAATGCTTCAATTCTTGTTATTGATGATTCAAGCCCTGACGGAACTGCCGAAATCGTAAAAGAAAAACAAAGCAAATACAAAAATATTCTCTTAATTATCAGGCCTAAAAAAAGTGGTTTAGGTACAGCTATTACTGATGGCTTTAGATTCTTCTTATCATTAAACCAAATGCCCAAATATGTTATGACTATGGATGCTGATTATTCGCATAATCCTCAGGATATTCCAAGACTGCTATCAACTATGTATGAAAATGATTGCGCGATAGTAATCGGCAGCCGATATGTTAAAGGTGGAAAAATAGAAGGCTGGCCTTTTACAAGAAAAATAATAAGCCGAACAGCTAACTCCATAGCAAAGTTTTCGCTTAACTTAAAACCTCGTGACTGCACAAGTGGCTTCCGCTGCTACTCAACCAAGTTCCTAGCAGAAGCCATAAGCAACCTTCATAGTCACACTTACGAAATCCAAATAGAAACCATAAGACAAGCATCCCTCAGAAATTTCAACATGAAAGAAACTCCCGTTTTATTTGTTAATCGAAAAAGCGGAAAATCAAAACTCACCGGAACTGAAATCCGAAGTTACCTAACTTACACATTAAAAGCATTCTCTCATTCATAATTTAGATTTTTCAGTTTGTTTTCTAGCTTGAATAGCGATCGTTTGTTTTAATAATTACAATGATTTCCTTATCGAAGTCTCTTTAATCAATTGGCTGCTTTAAAATTTTAATGGACTTGACAAAAACAATGTATTTTATCTTTATGCAGAATATAGATAAATTTAGGAAAAGCAATTACTAAAATACTTATTAAGAGAGAGGCAAAGAAATTGGAGGTTTCTCGAGACTTCGTTTATAAAAAATTCTGCGAGTACTACCGAGACCCCTCAACAATTATACCTGCACCAGTTTCGAATAGTCAAAGAGAGTTTGCCTATCTGCTTTTCAAAGAACGATTTATGATCAGGCACAAAAGATTTGAGAAAATTGAAAATCTACGATCAATGTTAAATGAAACTGTCCCATCAGATGTTTATCATTCTTGCGCTTATTATGAAAACCCTGATTTCGAGATGAACAAAAAAGGTTGGTTAGGCGCCGACTTAGTTTTCGACATAGACGCTGACCATATTCCTACTACATGCGACAAAATTCACGACGAATTCACATGTGTAAAATGCGGATTCAAAGTTAGAGGAATATCTCCAGAAACTTGTCCTGCTTGTGAAGAAACCAAATTTGAATCCAAAACTTGGCCTTGCGAAATTTGTTTAAAATCTGCCAGGGACGAAACCGCCAAGCTAATAGATATGCTAGAAAAGGATTTTGGCTTTTCTTTAGATGATTTGCACGTTTTTTTTTCTGGGCATAGAGGATACCATGTCCATGTCGAAGACGAATCAGTAAAGTCACTTGATGCTATGGCAAGAAAAGAAATTGTTGATTACGTTACTGGATTAGGCTTAGCTATATTTGACAAAGATGCCAAATCAAAACCTGGAAAGCGTGCTGCTCAAAAATTTAGTTTACATAATTATGGATGGAACAGACGATTAAAATTAGGAATGCAAAATTTTCTATTTGATGCCACGAAGGAAGACCTGAAAAAAATAGGTTTGAAAAATAACGCTGTTCTAAAAAACAAAGAAACTATTATTAAGCGTTGCATAAATGAGGGTCGTTGGGAAAGTATCAAGGATGTAAGCGTTCAAACATGGCTAAAAATTGCTGATCATGCACGCGAGATGCAATCAGCTAATATAGATACGGTCGTCACAACCGATGTGCACCGACTAATCAGAATGAATGGCACTTTGCACGGAAAAACAGGATTAAAAAAAGTTGAATTCCCGGCCAAAAATTTGCAGGATTTCGATCCCTTTACTGGAGCGGTAGCTTTTAAAAAGGGCGCTGTAAAGGTGTTGGTCTCTGATGCGCCTATGTTTAAGCTGGGTGGAGAAACTTTGGGTCCATACAAGAATGAAACAATAGAATTGCCTGTTGCAGCAGGTGTTATGCTTATTTGCAAGGGTAGAGCGAAGGTGGTGGACTAAATGTATAATGAACTTTTTGCAGCATGGCGAAGAGAGATCGAAGAGGGGATGCTTGGGGGTTTGCCTCCTGACTTTTACGCTAGGATAGCTGATTATCTGCGACATATAAACGAAGAGAACAAGTTGCTTGACAAAAAATCTATCAAAATAAACCTGCTGGATCATGAAGCACAAAATGTTAAGCAGATGCTGGAAGAACTGCTTTGGGCTAGATACAGAAAACTTGTTAAAAACATCACTCACAGCCAAAAGTTACCATCTGATTTGTTAACGGTTGAAGAAACCAAGATGTGTGAGAGTTTTGTCGCTTTCGTGGATGCATACCAAAAGTTCACTAAAGAACTTCTTCAAGGACAAATCGTTAAAGTGGCAGTTGTCTCCGTTGAATCAAAAGCAGATTCAAAAACAGAATCCAAAGTGGAAACTCTAGTTGCGCATAAGAGAGTAGTTTTACGGTTCATTAAGAATATTCCAACTATTATTGGGGCAGATATGAAGACTTATGGTCCATTCGTAGCTGAGGACGTTGCTTCGCTCCCTGTTGAGAATGCTAAAATGCTAGTTAAACAGGGTTTAGCTGTGTCGGTTGAGGTTTCATAGGGGTTTCTCTACGAGAGCCTATTTTTTTCATTTTTATCTTCCGCCACAAACCTTGACTCATAAGAATAATTAGTGGATAACAAACAATCCAGATTATCGCGTATATTGGACCGTAGTAGTAATGGAACGTTTGTACTTGAGGCGAGGTTATGCCATATTCTGTGCCAATTGTAAATATTGTAACTATTCGCAAAACATTTATGAAGTAGGTGACCCCCGCTCCGAAAGCGAAGTATCCTGCCTTGGCTTTCCAAGAGAGTGGCATCCTCTGCAAAAACAGCAAAGAAACAGCCGTGAAAATTAGAAGACTTTCAATACCTGCACAAGGCCAAGCTATTGCAAACTTAGCTGTTCCTAATGATCCCGTAACCTGCAAGGTTGGCATGCCATTCTCTGTTCCAGGCAAAACGCCATATCCCATTAGGCCCAGAACAAAAGCGGCGAGAGTGGCAGTTGTTGGAACTAAAAGTTGAAATGGCGTAAATTGGCCATAAGGAAACACATTATCAATAGCATAAATTACCCCAACTAAACCGACAAATAACGCAGGTAATGCAAAACCCATTAACCCTTTTTTCCCAAAAAATAAGAAGGTTATCAGAAGACAGAGAGCTGAAAAAACAAGGTATTCAATTGCAATGGGCATTGACAAGAAGAAGGTAATCCCGATTTGTTTAGATGCGTTTGCTATAGTCCAGTTTAGACCAAAATAGTATTCCGAAATTACGCACAATGTTGGAAGTAACAGGGCAACGGCGACTGCGGCAAGTCCTGCCTTGTTCTGTTTGTCAATTTTTAGATGAATGTTTTCCCAGCTTAGAATAAATTCTAACGCCACTAACCAAATAAAGAACAACTCGAAGGTTCTACCCTTCCACATTAACTGAAACGAAAACTGTGAACTGGGTCCAAGGTATGGATCAGGCAAATTTAGCCAATACAGCAAAGCTAGCGGAATAATGAATGCAAATAACGGAAGCATTTTTATTAAGAATGCTGACTGACTTTTGATTTTCATAAAAAATTGCGATGTCAATGCATTCATACCTGCAGACTAGATATACTGTAACATTATCTTCGGTTTAAAAAAGGCTATGGCTTTTTATCAAAGTTCAGGTTACAAGTATGTTTGACCAGAATTAGGATCTGTAAGAATTGAAAATTGGGATAGGTGGCAGTTCAATGAGTGAATGCCTCGAGTTTTCAGCTCGTAAGTAAAAAAGTATAAGAATGCGTATGTTTCTTCTATGCAAAGCCGGTCGTGAAGAACGTGAACGTTCCCAAAGAAGTTAAGACTTACTGTCCAAAATGTAAAGTTCATCAAATTCACAGTGTAACCCTTTACAAGCCTGGGAAGCGAAGAGCGTTAGCTCACGGTGAGCGCGCCCACGCAAGAGAAAAAGAGGGTTACGGTGGACAAAAATATGCACTTCAAAGAGAATTTGCTAAAACAACTAAGAAACAAACCTTGCGCCTTAAGTGCAAAGTCTGCAATTTCATGAGGCACAAGGATGGTATCCGATTGAGAAAACTAGTTATACAATAATGGAGAAAGAAATTATGTCTGAATGGAGCAAACTTATCCCTAAGCCACGAAGCGTCTTCCTCAGAGTTAAATGCCCAAAGTGTGGCAACGAACAATTGGTCTTCAGCAACGCTGTTAACAAAATTAACTGCAATGTATGTGGTGAAACCTTAGCTGAACCTTCTGGTGGCAGGGCAAAAATCAAAGGCGACGTACAAGCGGTTCTTGAATAAGGGATGAAGTAAATTAATGGCTGAGCGTAAGCCCGAGTGGCGAGAAGCTGGCAACCTTATATTCAGAATGGAAACCGTCACTACTTACGGCGCTTACGTTGAGCTTGACGAAAATAATAAATACATTTTAGTCACCAACAAAGCATGTGGGCTAGACATTTTCAGAAGGGAAGACTAAATGGTGTGGCAACTGCGCAAATGCGTAAACTGCGAAAAATATACTCTGCAGAAGGATAAGTGCCCTTACTGTGGAGGGCCAGTTAGGATTCCGCATCCGCCGAAATTTTCTCCTGATGATAAATATCTAAAGTATAGAATGGCTATGAAAAAGAGTTGTACTGAATGAAAGAAACCTACATTAAAGAATTTATGGAAATTGAGCCAAATAATCCTGTTCTTATTGAAGGTCTCCCCGGTTTAGGACTTGTGGGTAAAATTGCCCTTCGTTACTTGATTAAACAATTAAAGGCCAAAAAGATTGCTTATTTGTATTCGCCTCATTTTCCTTATTTCGTTTTAGTTAACAAGAAAGGTAATGTTCGTCTGTTGAGAGGGGCATTTTACTTTTACAAAAATCCAAATGGGCCAAACGATATAATCTTGTTTACTGGGGATAGCCAATCGCAAACCATTGAAGGTCAATACGAAATTGCTGATCGCATACTTGATTTCTCAGAAAAGTACGGTGTGAAGACTATCGCAACTATTGGCGGGTACAGAATGGAACCACAAGAAAAACCTAAAGTTTTCATTGCAGCAACATCACAGGAAGTATTAGACAAAGCTTTGCAAGCAGGCGCAACTTTGAGCACTTCAGGAAGTCCAATTGTTGGGACAGCAGGATTAATTCTGGGTCTAGCAAAATTCAAAAAAATAAGTGCTCTCTGCCTCCTTGGTGAAACACGAGGTTATCTGCCTGACCCTCTTGCAGCAAAAAGCATTTTAGAAGTCTTAAAATCTACCTTCAACTTCGACTTGGACTTGGCAGGAATAAACGAGGAAATTACACGGGCGGAAACAATGGTGGCTCGCCTACAGCAAATTGAAGAAAAGCGTGTTTTGCAAGCTGAAGAAACACGTAAAGAAGATGACAAGAAAACCACTTACATTTCTTAAGTGGCAAAGTTTTTCTCTATTATTTTGATAATTTTTTGGGCTGCTGTGCCGTCTCCGAAAGGTGAAGTTTCGGGCAAACTGGTTTCCTTTTCCACCGTTTCTTCTAAAGCTCTCAAAATGTCTTTCTTATCAGTTCCGACGATTTTGGCGAATCCAGCTTCCACTGCTTCTTGTCTTTCTGTTGACAAACGCATTACTAAAACCGGCTTTCTTATGTTTGGTGCAGTTGCTTCCTCCTGGATACCGCCTGAATCGGTAATTACCAATTTACAGTTTTTTAACAAGACCAAAAAATCCAAGTATCCCTGGGGTGGAAGTATTAGTAGATTCTTTAGAGCTTCCATTTTCATCAGCAATTTGCTTTGTTGTAGTCGTTTTCTTGTTCTCGGATGCATCGGGTAAACGATCGGAATCGGCGATTTCGAGAAAACATAAATCAAAGATTCAAGAAAAGATGGATCATCGACGTTTTCAGATCTATGTGCAGTTGCTAACGCAAATGTTTCAAAGGGAATTTTTTTCATGATTGATGAATTTTTTTCAGCGATTGGCAAATGTTCGAATACAGCGTCAATTGCAGTGTTTCCTGTTACGTAAATTTTGCCCCAGACATTTTCTTTCATAAGATTTGCTTTCGCTTGTTCGGTTGGCGCGAATAGGTATTCGGATATGTGGTCGGTTAAGCGTCGATTATGTTCTTCAGACATTCGAAGATCAAAACTTCTTAAACCTGCTTCTACATGGCCAACAGGTGTCATTTGTTTGTTGGAAGCTAAAGCTGTTGCCAAAACACTATTTGTATCTCCTTCAACCAGAACTATTGAAGTTTCTATCTGTTCTAGCAGCTGGCTCATTTTCATCATAATTTCTGCTGTTTGAACTCCCGGTGAGGATGCTTCAATTTTTAGAGAAAAGTTTGGGGCTGGCAATTCGAGGTTTTCAATGAATTGCTCAGACATGTTGTAATCATAGTGTTGCCCACATTGGGCAAATATCGATGGCATCTTTGTTTTGTTTAAGGCTCTGATTATCGGAGCCATTTTAATTATTTCAGGTCTCGTTCCTGCAACTATTAGTATTGGTCTCAAGGTAGCTTCTCGTTTGTCTATGTTTTCTTTAGACATCCTTCTCTTGGTTCATAGATTGTGCCTTCACGTAGCAGCTGGCTTAACATGCGTTCAACTTCTGCCCTTGGAATCTTATGCTTGGTTTCTAATTCGGTGACAAGCGCTTCTTTCTCAACTATGCCTGTAACTTTCTCCATATCCATTAACGCTGACAGAATAATGTGTAGTCTATCTCGCATGCTTTTGGGTCTGCCAGTCATGATCAAGTCAATGTCGACTTTGTAGGAGGATAAATCAATTCCTACTTCTTCTAAAGACCTCTTCATTATGTTTATTGCCGCTCCAGCATCTTCAGCCGTAACTTCTTTACGCAATGCAACACGTGCTCGGGCTTCTGCAATTCGAACCAGAGATTCCAGTTGTCGTGCTGTGATAGCCACTGGTGAGCCTTCAGTTTCGCTTGCTGCGCGCATAGCTAAGTAAAAATCACTTAGCTGCTTTGAGGCTTCGGTACTAAGTACTGGTTTTATTCCTTTTGCGAAGCTAACATATTTTCGCAGTAGTTCGACATCGACTTGCGCTTCTACGGGGCTTACTCCCCTGCGGTGAATTTCTAAAATGTGGTGAGACATCTTGCTGTCTGATTCTTTGTTGGGTACGTCTCGCAAAACGAAAATTAAATCGAAACGGGAAAGGATAGTCACTGGTAAGGGAACGTTTTCAGCCACTGTTCTATTTGGCTCATATCTGCCCAAGGATGGGTTAGCAGCTGCAAGAACCGCTGTTCTAGCATTTAATGTGGCTACAATGCCCCCTTTTGCAACAGAAACCGTATGTTGCTCCATAGCTTCGTGGATGGCAACTCGGTCTTCAGGACGCATTTTATCCATTTCGTCAATGCAAGCGATTCCTTTGTCGGCTAGCACTAGTGCACCTGCTTCGAGGCTCATGCTTCCGCCTTTTTCTCTTACAACTGCTGCGGTTAAGCCTGCGGCAGTTGTTCCTCTACCAGAAGTATAGAGTCCCCTTGGCGCTATTCTGGCTACGTATTGGAGTAGTTGGCTTTTTGCTGTACCAGGATCTCCAATCAGTAGAGCATTCATTTCGCCTCTAATATTAACATCAGGCAGGCTCTTTGATACCCCGCCGAAAAGCAGGTACATTATTGCTTCTTTAATATGCTCATAACCAAAGATAGAGGGGGCTATCGACTGCATGATTTTTTTGTGAACCCATGGATCTTGAGAGAGTGCACGGATTTTTTCTTCTTCTTGAGGTGTTGGAGGTGACGTTTCTGGCTCTTTTCCAAGCACTTCCACAGAGTTAGCGTCAAGCTGAAGAATGAATGTTCGAAGTTTTCCCATTCCCATCAGCGAAGGCGCAAAAGCGCGGACGATACCAACTATAGAAATATGGTCTCCGGGTCTTGCAACATCAACAATGTCATCGCCTATAGTCTTGACAGCTAAGGTGCGTGGCAATTGTCCAGGAGGCAAATCTTCAGGTTTTTCCTGTAGCCGTAGATCTTGAGAATCTATAAATGTGGATTCCTCTTGGGTAAACTCGAAGGGACCGTCTCTTCCGCAGTCGGGGGCTTGGCATATGGTTGGGGCTTTAAGGAATTGCCCTGTTTGTTCCACTAGGTTCATTGTTCCACAGCGTTTGCATTTGAAAGCTCCTTGGAGAACCATTGGTCGTACCGGTGTGGCTCTTACTACAATGCCTTCAACCATGATTAACTTTGACATTTGTCTTGAACCAAGTTTTCTTAGTACCTCTTTGCCCAGAAGCTGTACGATTCTGACATTGATCTTTTCTATTTTCTCAGCATATTCTGAATCTTCGATGTGGAGTTGTTCGTAGGCTCCTTTTCCAGCATATTGCAAATATTCTTCTGGCTTGTTGAGTAATTGTTCAGCAAGTGCCTGATCAAAACCATACAATTCTTCAAAATCTATTACTATTGAGTTCTTTCCAGAAATGGCTAACTGTGCTATTCTCTGTCGATATTTTTCTTTTTTGAAGAACTCTTGGAAAAGCTGTTGTGGATCTATCATTAATTGGTCGTTAGCCATCTTATTTTTCTCCCTCGGTCTCTATTATTTCAGTTTTCCATTGTGAAATTATTTTGACTAGTTGTTCGAAGAGAATTTTTTCTTCACTTGTAAGTTTCTTTAAGATTTGATCAGTCTGTGTAGGGGCAGAGGATAAGGCCACTATTTTTTTCAGCCGTGAATTTACAATGTCTCGGGCTAAATGTTTTGCTTTATTGTATTCTTGATATTTTTCGGTTTCTTTTGATGCCTGGTCTTTTAAATCGAAAATAAACCTGCGGAGTTTTGGGTAAAAATCATCTGGTAATTCAGAAATTTGCCCTGGAATTTGTACGCCTTCTTTCCACTGTACCTTAAACAGTTTTGTTGCATCTAAAACGTCGTCTTCTCGGAAGTGAACCATTCCTGAACTAGCCAACTGCTTTGCCACCCAGAAATAAACTTCATATTCATTTCCTTCATCAAAGGGACCAACCGTTAATCCCGCTAGTTTAATCTCAGGACAATTTCTATTAGCAACAATCTTGACCAGTGAGTTTTCATAGCGGAAGTCTAAGGTGCAAATTTTTGCTGCCAAGTCAATTTTCCCTCTCAAACCCGATTGTTTTCCCTTTTGTGGGGTTCAACAGATATTGCAAGATAGGTTTTAAGCATTTGCATAAAACTGAAAAAAGTTGTTTATGGCCATAGGCCCAGTGTTTTTATGGCGTTAGCTACTCTTCCAACACCCAGCATTAACGCGCCTGTACGCATATCACTCTCTTCCTTTTCCACAATGCCAATTACGTCGTTGAATGCTTTGGTCATTTTGTCTTCAAGCTTTCTATTGACTTTCTCAAGCGTCCATTGTTCGCGAGTTAAGTTTTGTACCCATTCAAAATAGCTTACGGTGACTCCGCCGCTGTTGGCAAGGATGTCTGGAATGAGGCAGATTTCTTTTTCATACAGTACTTTATCTGCGTCAGGCGTAGTTGGTCCATTTGCGGCTTCAGCAACCATCTTTGCTTTAATTTTGTCAGCGTTTTTGCAAGTGATTTGATTCTCT
>DATIXS010000054.1:0-2961 GCA_035518335.1 Candidatus Acidiferrum sp. | reverse complement strand
AACGCTTGATCAGGCAAAAATGTTGGATACAATCACAAAAATTGATGTAATTCTGATGCTTGATGTGCCAGATTGGATAATTATTGAACGTTTATCAACTCGTAGAATATGCCGTAATTGCGGAACTGTTTACAACGTTCGCTATTTGAAACCAAAAGTTGAAGGCATTTGCGACAAATGTGGAGGATCACTGTATCAACGCACTGATGATAACCCTGAAGTCATAAAGAAAAGACTCCAAGTCTATCAAGAACAAACAAAGCCATTAATTGAATTCTTCAAGGAAAAAAGAATCCCATTTGTCGTCTCAGGTACCAACGCTCTTGATCAGCAGCCAGAGCCTATAGTCGAGAAAATGTTAGCAGAGCTAAATAAACTAAAGCTTGCCTAAATATCCAAAATAAACTCTAAAACCACTCGGTCTCTTTCCCTAATTATTACCATTCTATGGTAAGTGACTGCTTTAACCCCCACTTTTTGTGGATGTTTTTTGGGATCAAATTTTTCGCCCCAAATCTTAGCTTTGAATTTGAAGGTTTCAGCGGTTTCTTTCCAATCTGAGATTTGGAATTTTGAGTAAAGCATGTTTTCAATTTCAAACTTCACGAGCAAGGCTTCAAGCCAGTTATATAATAATGCATACTGGTCTTCAGCCTCAATCTCAATTGTTTGTTCCCGTGCTTGAGCGATTTTGTCTGAATCGGTCATTGTTTCAAACATTGCCAATGCAGCGTTTTCATATGCTTCTTCCATTGTTTTCCCGCGCGCACTCACATAAACGTCGGCCGTGTGTTCAAGAAACTCGAACTTCCCCTCAAATTTTTGAGGCTTGTCAGTATTCATCGATAAAGACCCAAAGATAATGTGAGCATCCTGTTCTAAAAATGCTTTCGTCAGTATAGAAAATACAAAGAAAAATGGGTTATTCGGTTTCTAATGCAAGGAATTTTTCGATTGCAGCTTTAATGAGTTTAGCGCAGACTTTTTGTGGAATCCCTTCTTGGCGAAATTTAGCTACTTCCTCAGGGTTGGATAGGTCATACTTGATCAGATCTCGGCAGAGAATTGTGCCGTTTTGCTCTTCAAACTGCTTAAGAAGCTTTTTCGCGAAGGCATAAGCTTTTGATCGTTTTTCAACGCCAGTTTCATTCGAGGCATATTTTATACCGATTGCCATTATGCTACCAGTTAATGCTCCGCACACAGAACCGCAGCGTCCTATGCCGCCGCCGAAGCCAGCGGCTATTTTTGGTATAAGCTCATTTTTGCTGTTTGGCTCAATGTTCTCGTATAAGGCTAGGAGCACACTTTCCGCACAGTTGTATCCGCTTTGATAGTGCTTGATAGCTTTTTCAGTTATTTGCTGATTTGATAACATACATATACATACTCTTTAGAAGTATTTTGAAGTTCTCTGGATTGCCGCTATAGTTAATTTGGCGCTGTTTTCAATGTCTTTAAGGTTTAGCATGCCAACAGGACTGTGAATGTAGCGTACGGGCATAGATATGTTCCCGCATGGAATTCCTTGTCTCGTTAATGAAATTCTTGCCGCATCAGTTGAGCCCATTAAGCCTGTTTCAATCTGAAAGGAAATTTTTTCTTCTTCCGCCGCGTCCATTAGCCACCGCAAAATTTTCGACGAAGTTATTAGTCCTGTGTCCGTTATTGTGAGTGCTGGACCCTTTCCCATTTTTACGCTAGTATCAAACTCTTTTACTCCAGGAGTATCGCCTGCTATGGTTACATCAAGTGCTATTGCGACATCAGGGTCAATACTGAAAGCGGCTGCTCCTGCACCACGCAAGCCTACTTCTTCTTGAACAGTGCCGACCGCATATATTGTGAAGTCAGTTTTTTCCAATATTCTAAGCGCTTCAATCATTGTGACACATCCTGCTCGGTTGTCAAATGCTTTACCAACAACGACATCTTTGGCTAATTGAACATATTTTACGTCAAAACCTACAGGGTCACCAACTGAAACGCCCATTCCTAAAGCGTCGTCTTTGTTTTCTGCCCCAATGTCAATGAAAAGCTCATCGGAAGCTATAATTTTTTTACGTTCCTCTTCCTTTTGAATGTGGGGCGGTTTTGAACCTATTATCCCCGCAAAAGTACGTTTCTTCGAGAACACCATGACTCTCTGAGCAGGCAAGATGCGGTCATCTATCCCACCCATTTTAGCAAATTGTAGAAAACCATCTTTAGTGATAGTTTTCACCATTAAGCCTACTTCATCCATGTGGGCGGCCAGCATAATTTTGGGTGACTTTTCTTTACCTTTTTTGATTGCGATGACATTTTCAAGCCGATCAACAATTATTTCGTCTGTGTAGGGTGTCATGAGTCTAATCATTAATTCCCTCACTTCATTTTCTCTGCCTGTTACTCCGCAGGCGTTAGAAAGTTTCTCTAAATTCTCATTTATAGACAACTAAATGCCTTCCTAAGTTTTTATAGATAGAACTTTGAGAATTAACTTATTAAACAATTTTGGTTCAAATGGTTACGTATCAATTTTAGGTTAGAAAAAGGAACAAATGTTCAGAGTAAAGTGCCAAATATTTTTCCAAATCAAGAGATTTAGAATCTCATGATGTCTATTGCATTGTTTGTGGTAACTCGACTGTGAATTTGGTTCCCTTATTTGGTTGGCTTTCGAATGTGATTTCGCCCTTTAATGCTTCTACGAGCCGTTTTACGACTGCCAAGCCTAACCCTTGACCTTTTGATTTTGTAGTGAAAAGCGGTGTAAATAATCTAGTTTTAACATCATCAGGTATACCTACACCAGTGTCTTCGACGATAATTACTATTTTGTCTTTTTTCTTGCTAGTTTTAACTGTTAATTCACCCTCATTTGGCATTGCCTGCACAGCGTTAGTCATGAGATTCGTAAGTATTCTTCTAAGGTAAGCGACATCTGTTTTGATTGCTTTTGAGTTATCTTTGATATTT
>DATIXS010000053.1:0-2809 GCA_035518335.1 Candidatus Acidiferrum sp. | reverse complement strand
ATTTGAAAAAATCAAAAGGGGCAGCAGGCTTTAATGTACCCTCAAAAGAATAAAGGCTCAAGAAAATGCACCTAATCTAATATTATTTAATACGGCTATTTTAAAGAATTGTTATGCATTTATTGAGAGCTGGTTGTCTTGAATTTTTTAGATGATTAGGCGATGGTTGAGCGATCACTTCGTTAGCATCTCAACAAGTTTCTTCTTTCAGAGAAGTAGAGGGTTGTAAGTGACTGTCCCATTACTTCTATCATAGGAAAAACAGCCACTGCTCTGCACGCTGTCGTTATTCTTAAATAATCAAAACTTTATTAGCATTTCCAAGCCGTTAATTTATTGTTCAGTTGGATTGTACCATTCCCAAACTTTGTTTGCTAAATTATCTGTGTAACCAGAATTTGTGAGGTTCTTCTTAAAGTAGCGTTGTGAAGGAGCTTTCAGTTTTCCGCCACTGTGCTGTTGGACCATGCTTCTAAGCAAATTACTAATTATTTATAAACCTTGTGAATAGCTATTCCAATCGCTATTGCAAGTCTACGTGTAGGTAGCTGGGGTCATAAATTACAATTTCTAAAACTCACTTTTAGCACTAAGCTTAATCATTGCTTTGACGAGGTTTTTGCTCAGTGCAATTCTCAAAATAACTTAAAGCGTTAAGCCTTAGCAGTTTGAATCGATGTGCCTAAGCCGCGTTGGAGCACATCTACGCTATAATGGAGTAGGCTCTTAACGGCACTAATCCTGTTTTTTGGTACTCTCGCTATGCCATGTGTAAACCCGTATAAAGAAAGAAACATCATGGTTAAGAGAGAGGATTTTGAATAGACCAGAATCCTCAAAACAAAAAGAGGCAATTCTGAAATTGGATTATTAAGCAACCGCAAAAACTTTAACATGCCCCTTCTTGTGACGATGATCTCCTAATGAAAAGAGCTAAGGATTTGATTAATATCTGTTTAGCAATCAATGTAGGAAAGTGTACAAAATTTCTTTATTGAAAATGATTTGCTAAAAAAATTTTATCTGGCGACGGTTTCACTTTTTTCCGTTTGTCTGATTGAATTTGCTTAACACTATTTGGAAGATGACTATGGCCGCGTAGAAAGCGTAGGAGAGTATTAGTTTAGGTCGGTGAACTGCGTATTTTAGGTCGCTTACCATGAATTCAATGTGTTTTCGGGTTGTCCACACTTCGTCTGGTCGAAAATGGATGCAGTATGGCTCATAAACTCCTATCACTTTGTAGCCTTTTTTTTCGATCCAATCTTTAATGTATCCGTCTTCGTATGTGTGCAATTTATAGGGTATTTTGATGTCTTCAACTGTCGTTGTTCGAATTAATGTGTCGTGGGTGCCGCCTCTTTTTTCGAATATTTTCATTGTAACCCTTTCAAACAACCAAAGCAATTTTTTGCTTTTTGTTAATACAGACCAAATTTCTATTCCCCAAATTGCACCAATGTTATTTTTTACTAGTTTTTCAGCTTCTGCGAACCAGTTTTTTGACAAGAGAACGTCGCTGTCAACAAACATGAACCAGTCACTTTTTACCAATTGAATTGCTTTCTGTCTCGCGGTGCCTCTGGTGCCTTTTTCCTGGATAAAGGTGACATTTCTATATTTTTCTTGGAACTCTTTCACTATGTTCGCAGTGTTATCTGTGGAGAAACCGTCAACGATAATTAGGTTTTTGACTGGTATATTCCTATAAACGGAATCGATGCATTCCCTTAACATTCGCTCACTATTCATAGTGAGAATTGCCACGTCGACGAGAGACATATAATCAACCTATGAATCGATGGCTTTTATTTTGGTTAAATATAGTGATTTCGGAATTTGATGTTGGCGTTGTTTTCAGTTGAAGGTGTAATAGTTTTTTCAAGTTTTGTCTCCTTGTTGGCGTAAGCTTTCAATATCCCATTAAGCCGCAGCATCGAGAGCATATTGGAAAAACACCATCATCGCAGCTTCTCAGTGCTCGCCTGAATTTGCGGTGTTTTTCATTATTGTATATTTCAAGGATGCTTGATTCCTTAATATTTCCTGTTACGAAATCTGGAAAATCTCTGCAAGTTACAGTATCTCCATTTGGCATTACATCTAATTGGAACCATGGTGAAACACAATGTTTGTAACCAAAAAAGTTTTCAGGTTCCATATAATAAGTGCTGATTTGCTCAGGTTTGAGGTCAGGCACAAATAGAATAGGCATGCCAGATTTTTTAGATTTTATTTTCTGCACCTGTTCAGCAATTCTGCCTACGTCCATTTTTGTTGTGTCGCGGACATAGCCTTTCCATGCGAAAGGTGTTATGCCTAACTTTTCTTCCGCTATCTTCGTGTGTTTTTGCCCTATCCATTCTCGGGTAAACCATGAATAGTAAACTGTCATACCATCAGGACCCAGTTTTTCTGCTTCTTTCACTGTATCAAGTAATGAATTTTCATTATTCTTGGAGATTGTAGTTAGAACAAAAATAGCAGGTTTATTCTTCTTTTTCTGTTTCTTCAGTTTTTGGATTGCCGATATCCCTCTAATTGTTGCATCTAACGCGCCTGGAACGCCTCGGCATTTATCGTGAATTTCTCTAGGGCCATCGAACGAGACGCAAATCATATCCCATCCGTTTTCGACGATAGTTTCAGCGTTTTTTTCTAAGCAAGATCCATTTGTAACTATCTGAACTGTAAGGCCTTTTTGCTTCATGTAGTTAACAAGGGGAACTAGTGGTTCGTAGAGAAATGGTTCTCCGCCGGTTATGTAAACATGAACTTTTTTCGGGGCGACTTCATCTATTACTTTTTT
>DATIXS010000052.1:0-2836 GCA_035518335.1 Candidatus Acidiferrum sp. | reverse complement strand
GTTAGCAAACATCGCGACCGCGATGATTAAGACAGCTGACAATACTGCAGCTACACCATATTTAAAGGTCCATTTTCTATACATTTTTCATCGATAAGCAACTGGCTAAATCCCTTTAAAACCTACATTTTTTAAAACAGTTTAAAGACTGTTTAATGATCTTTAAAAAGCCTTTAATAACATCATGAGAATGGCAAAAACCGTTCTTTTTAATGTGTTTTTATGCTGTGAGTCTTCGCCAGAGTATTAGGGTTTCGTACCAGAAGACAACAACCATTGCAAAGGAGACAAGTACTAGGTATAGCGTGAAACCTGAACCGTACAAGACTTCAAAGGAAAAAAACGCTGCTAGAATGGTAAAGAGAAGCGAGAAGAAAAACAGTTGCGGCACTACAGCCGGACCTACTTTTGAATAACCTTCAAGAACTTTGGCTGATGCATCTTTGACCGCGAAGTACTTTCCTTGTTCATCCTGCTGAACGCAATTTGCTTCTGCGAGTTTTCCCAGGTGGTAGGAAGCTAAAGAGGCTGATGACAGATCGAGCCCGCGTTGGACTTCTCGCAGTTCAGAAGGACCGTGCTTGAGAAGGTATAAGTAAACTTTTAGTGTATTGCCTCGAATTTCCTGTTTATTTGGCATTGCAAGAAAATAAATTGACAAAGCAATCATTTAATTGTTTTTGTCTGCGAGAATGTATAAACCGCATGATTTCAATTTCACAAAATAGGATTTTAGGAAATAGATAGCGAGCCCAAATTACATTTTAAGCTTAAAGCTAATCGTATTAAACGAATTCTGCAAGCTTTTTCTTCGTTTCTCTTAGTATTTAGTAAGTTTGGATCTTTAAGAGTTTAGCGTGCGTTTTAGAGTTCATTCACTTCTGTTGTCACACATACAGAATTCACTATTGGATGTTTGTTAGTGCGTAGTCAGCTACCAAAAAAGATTCTATTGCTTAAGCAGTTTTCCCACATCAGAAACCGAAGTTAAAGGAATTGATATTACGAATTTTGCGCCCTTGCCTGGTTTGCCTTCTTCTGTTATTGTCCAGCCGTAGACTTGCAATATCTTTCTTAGCATTGATAATCCTAAGCCCGTTCCGTTGCTTGTGCTGAAGCCTTCTGCGAACAGCTTATGCTTGTTATTTTCAGGTATGCCCACGCCATCGTCCTCATAGAATAGCTGTGTTTGGCTCTCCTGCATTGAATAGTACAGTAGAATTTTTGTGACTTTTTTTCCATGTTTGAGCGAGTTATCAACAAGATTGTAAAATACTTGTCTAAGCAACGAATCAGCATCCACTACTAACCCAGCAGAATTGTCAATTATCCTTACGCTGCCCAAGTTGGGAATGAGAGCAACTGCCTCATCGAAGCATTGCTTGACCTCAATCTTTTTATGTTCTTCAACGCCTATTCGCTCAAACAAATTGCTAAGATCAAAAAGCCTATCCGCAGAAGCAACATTAGAATCGATGGCATCTAAGTAATTGACCAGTTGAGGATTGGTACCAAACTTCTTCTTAATCAAGTAAGTATTAATGCGAATAGCTGAAAGTTTATTGCGAACATCATGACGGGTCAACTTGCCGACAACACGCAACTTCTCATTAATAGCTTCGATTTTGATGTGGTCTTCCCTTAGTTTCAGCTCAGTGTTTTTGCTTTCAGTAAGGTCTCTAATTATCATGCTTGTTCTAGCCACGCCATCTGCCCCTCTAAAAACACTTGATGTCGCTTCTCCTTCAAATGTGGAGCCGTCTTTTCGCTTAAAAGTCAATTCAGTCTTGGCTTTGCCGGTTCTTTCACGCTCATCAATCGCAAGTTGGGCTCTGTCATCGATGACCAAAATGGCGTTTCTACCACCTTTTCTGATTTCTTCTTCAGTCATACCAAACAATCGACAAGCTGCAGGATTGGCCGAAAGAATGGCGCCATTGGGCACTGTCAACAAAATGGCATCAAAACTATTTTCGAACAAAGAACGGAAACGAACCTCACTACTTTTTACAGCGTCTTCAGCATTCTTGTGTTCAGTAATATCCCTTATGATATCCACAAAACCTATGGGCTGTCCAATTTCGTCTTTTATGAGTGCGGTTGTTACCTCTACTTGAAATTCAGAGTAATCCTTTCTCAACGCAGTGTATTGACCAAGATAGCTTTGACCGGTTCTTAAGCAATCCATTGAGCTTTGAGTTGCTCGCTGGTGATCACGTTCTGCAATAAACTCAAGAACATGCTTTCCTACAAACTCATCTTTATCGATAAAGCCACACATTTTCAACAGCGCAGCATTAACATAGGTAATTTTGCCATCGGGTGTGCCTATAGCTATGCCATCCATTGATTCTTGGACCGCTAACGAAAACATTTTCAGTTCGCTTTCAGCTTTTTTTCCTTCAGTGATGCGCAGATAGCCTCCATTCTGGACAAGAGCTGCAGTCGCCCTTAAGTCTGCATAATTTAGTTGAATCGATATTAAAGGATTTATGAATCCACAATATCTAGAATAAAACACGGCAACTGTTGTAACTTATTGTAACCACAAATTGTTTAATACTCTTGGCCCACATTATATGATGTCTTACCACAAAAGAAATGACTTTGTATGGCACAATGCCCAAACTGCAGAAAAAAAGTTGAAAACCCTGAAAAGACTTTGGAAAACCATTTTTTCCGTGTAGAAGCCTACATATGCCCTGATTGTAATTCGTGTTTCAAAGTGATGAAATAACCAGTTGGTTATGGCTTAAAAATACAGAGAAACCCTTTCTTATCTTCCTCAAACTCTAAGGAATATTTTTGCAGAAATAACTCTAATCTGGGACGATCG
>DATIXS010000051.1:0-3394 GCA_035518335.1 Candidatus Acidiferrum sp. | reverse complement strand
ATTAACCCTGATAACATGAGTCTAAGCATTGCTGATGCGAAGGATGAAACTGGAAAGTTACTTCACAGAGTATTCTTAAATGGAAACGTTGTAGCTCAAATTTCAAGTGCGGAAAAACCATTTGACCTTAAGGCGTTAGCTTCAAGACTTGAAAAAGTTTTTCCAACTATGGTTAAACTGTACGAAGACCAAGGGTTCATTTGGGTCATGGACAAAGTAAAACTAACTGAAAAAGGCGTTACTGAAGGTTCAGGTCCAGCTGCTGATCGAGTTCAGAAAGTGTATCAAGCGTTTATGAGTGAAGTTAAGCCTTAAATAAACCAGCGAAGTTGTTGTTCCTCTTTCTTCTTTTCTTCTGTTATGCTCCTAATAATTCCAAATGATTCTAATGTTTTTTTGATTTCGATGCCACTGTCTTCAAGCTTGGATAAATCAACTTGGATATGTAGGTACTTTTCAAGCATTGTTAACGCGTAATGTGCGGCATTTACGTCAGGATCCATTCCGGGCGTATCAACCAATAACGAGAAGCCTTTCATATCTCTGATTCTTGCCAGTCCTATGGATAAGCCTGCAATTCCAAAAACATGTCCAACCATCACTTTTGTGCCCAAATCTAAGGCCTCCTGCATTGTATCTAAGTCTGTTGCTGTGCTGTAAATAGCAGGAACTTGTTGTGCTTCATCTTTCTTGAAGCCTCCAATGGAAATTACAAATTTGCAACCGTATTCTTGAGCTAAATCAAGAATTTTTCCAACCAATTCGTATTGCCCAACAGTTGTAAGAGCTTGAGTGTTTCCAAACCAAATAATCAAGTCTCGTTTACCTTCCTCTTGTTTGACATAGTAGAGCTCGTTTATAGGTGAAAGGGCTCCGCCATTCTCGGTTGTTACCGCAAAATCTTGGAATGATGACGAGAAAATTTGAATGAAACGTTTGGCTTTTAATTCTTTTATTAAATGAAGCGCTGCAATGTTAGCTACAAATCCAATTCCGGGTAATCCTTCTATGAGGATTGGGTCGTTCAGTTTTGGTTTTTCGCTTATGTTTATTGAGCAGACCATGGTTACATCTCACTTCGATATTAGACAAACTATGATGATATAAGCATGCCTAATGTTAGAGAAAGTAAATTTTCATTAGAAAAATGTTACTAACGAAAGTTAGTTCCAAATGCTTGGCTTCAAAATTTTTTCAGGCTAGTGTTTTTTATAATTGAGCGGTGATTCTTGTTTAGGTTTCGCCATTGAGTTTTGAAATAAAAGAAAAGGATTTGCTTGGCAGGATAGGAAAACTAAAAACTAAAAGTGGAACAGTAGAAACCCCACTTTTATATCCAGTAATCAACCCCAGCATTCAGATTGTTACACCTAGACTGCTAAAAGAAACGTTTGGTTTTGAAGCAGTCATAACAAACGCTTACATACTCAAAAAACGTTTTGAAAATAAGCCTGCAGAAGAGGGTTTACATAAATTTCTTGATTTTGATGGCGCAATAATGACGGATTCAGGGGCATACCAAATCCTTGTTTACGGCGGAGTTGAAGTTACCCAAAAAGAAATAGTTGCTTACCAAGAATCCATCGGCAGTGACGTCGCTACTATGCTTGATATTCCAACAGGTTGGAAAGTAACTAAGGAAGAGGCGCAAGAAACCGTGGGGGAAACTTTGAAGCGAGCAAAAGATTTCTTTAAAACCAAAACACGGGAAGATATTTTGTGGGTTGGACCAGTACAGGGCGGCAGACACCTAGACCTGGTTGCCAACTCGGCTGTTGAAATGGGAAAACTACCTTTCCAAATTCACGCGCTCGGAAGCCCAACTGAAGTTATGGAAAGTTACCGCTACGATGTTTTAGCCGACATGATATTGACCGCCAAAAAAGGTTTACCGATTGAGCGCCCGTTGCATCTGTTTGGCGCTGGGCACCCAGTCATGTTTTCGTTAGCAGTGGCGCTTGGCTGTGACCTTTTTGATTCAGCAGCGTATGTTTTGTATGCTAGGGAAGGCCGTTATATGACAGAGAACGGAACATGGCGGCTTAGCGAAATGGACTACTTCCCATGCTCCTGCTCCAGATGTGCAACTGAAACGCCAAGAGTACTAGAGAAGAAAACGAAGAAGGAACAGGAGGTTTTCTTAGCTGAACATAATCTTTATGTCTGTGCTGCAGAGATGCGGCGAATTAAGCAGGCTATACGAGATGGCAGGCTATGGGAACATACAGAGATGCGCGTTCATGGACACCCAGCATTGCTCTCTGCTCTCAAAAAACTTCGAAACCACTCCGATTTCTTGGAAAAATATAGTCCAACTGTGAAGTGCAGCGGCTTTTTCTATTTTGACTCTGTGGGACTTGCACGCCCTGAAATCACCCATTACCGCAATCGACTAACCGAACGATATAACCCCCCCAACAACGCCAAAGTTCTTTTTCTGGTGCCCCAGACAAGAAACAAACCATTTCACAAAGCACCCGAATTCAAGAAGATCCGCCAGCTTTTCCGAAACTTAGGCTCGGAGATTGCATCAAAAATTCATGTCTGCGTTTATTCAGCTCCGTTCGGCGTTGTTCCATTGGAGCTTGACGAAGTTTATCCTCTCAGTCAGCATGAAATGGCGTTGCCTCTTGACGTGGAAACGATGAATTATGTGGCGTATCAAACTCAAGAATACATTAAGCGCACGGATTATGAAAGTGTGGTTTTGCTTAATGATGTAAACCTTTGGCGGGGAATAATTGAAAAAGCTTGCAGATCAGTTTGTAGAATGAATAGTTTATCATTTAGCTGCGTTGATGTTAATGTGAAAGGAACCAAAGAGATTTTAGAGCGTTTAGAGAACATTTTTCGGAAACATCTTGGTGAATAACCTTGATTCAAGCCGACTTGCATATTCACACTGTTTATTCTCAAGATTCTGTTCTTCAACCGAAAACTCTTGTTGACCAGCTTGTAGCGCACAGTTTCATTAAAGTTGCTGCAGTTACGGATCATGATAGCGTGCGAGGCTGTAAAGCTACAATTGAGTTGGCTTCAGCTTACCCCGACATCCTGATTATTCCAGGAGTGGAGATAAGCACTCCTCAGGGCGACATGGTGATTTTGGGCACAGATGAATTGCCACCTTGTCCTTGGACACCTGAAGGTATTGTTGATTATGCAAAAAGTGTAGATGCAGTTTCTATTATTGCGCACCCTTATCGGGAATATGGCATGGGCGACTTAGCAAGAAATTACAAGGTTGACGCCATAGAGGTATTGAATGGCGGATCCACGACAGCTGCAAATAGTCGAGCTAAAGAGCTTGCTAATAGTATGGGTTTGCCAGGTACTGCTGGAAGCGATGCCCATCAGATGTCGGAATTGTTTAGTGTTTACACAAGGATCGATG
>DATIXS010000050.1:0-2605 GCA_035518335.1 Candidatus Acidiferrum sp. | reverse complement strand
TCATTGGTTGTAATGTCAGCGTATTTTGAGAGTGTAATGTTCTCGGGTTTAATGGTTCCTATAACGTTCTTTCCCAACAGATTTGCAGTTGAAGGCGCTAAAAGCAGCGAACCGTTTGCTTCAATCTCCAAAAAACCGCTGCGAATTTTGATTGCTTTGGCCTTGAAAGCGTTGGCTCCAAGAAACTTTGCAACGTAGGATGAATTAGGCTTATCAAAAATCTCCGTTCTATTACCTATTTGCTCTATATGCCCATTGCCCATGACTGCTATTCTATCAGACATCACGAAGGCTTCGGACAAATTGTGTGTTACGTAAACTGCTGTGATTTTAAGCGCCTGCAAATAGTTTTTGAGTTCAAGTCTGAAAGATTCCCTCAATTGAGGATCCACCGCGGAAACGGGTTCATCCAAGAGCAGCACCTGGGGTTCTGTTGCTAACGACCTGGCTAAAGCGATACGCTGCTTTTGTCCACCGCTGAGTTGACTTGGATAGAAATTAGCATATTCGAGTAGTCCTACAAAATCTAGCAGAGTATCTGTTCTTTTCTTAACTTCTTGTCCAGGCAGGTGCATCGCCTTTAACCCGTACGCGACGTTTTCTTTGACTCGCATGTGTGGAAAAAGTGATGTATTTTGGAAGACATAGCCAATTTTGCGGTCCGATGGCTTAATGCAAACTTTTTTTGTGCCTGCTTTTCCGCTTACTAAGACATCGTTAATGAAAATGTTGCCGTTATCTTGTCTGGTTAGACCTGAAAGTATATTTAACAATGTCGTTTTTCCACAACCGTTTGGACCAAGCAACGACAAGATTTCCTCTTTTTTGACTTTAAGATTCAGGTCTGCTAGAACCTTTTTTTCGCCGAATGACTTTGTAACTGCATTTATCTCAATCATTTCTTTTGTCCGAACTTTTTCTGTTCTATGAGCTTGATAGTGATAAGGACTGCGAATGCTATAGCTATTAATATGATTGATAACATGACTCCTGCCAATGGGTCGGAGTATAGAAACACATAGATGGCCAATGGCATTGTCTGTGTTATTCCTGGTAAATTTCCTGCAAACATTAAAGTTGCCCCAAACTCACCCAAAGCTCTTGCCCAGGTCATCATAGACCCTGAAACTACAGCCCGTATCGATAGGGGGAAGGTGACGGTGAAAAATACTCTGATGTGGCTGCCAGTCAACATTTTGGCGCTGTTAATTACGTCCTTGTCCACTGATTCAAAACCTGTTTTAGCTGACCGCAAAAGAAATGGGGATGCTACAAAAGCCTCAGCAATAATTACAGCAATCGTGTAACCTGGGATAGTTATGCCTAAATTGTTTAAAATCGGACCTAAGAGTCCTTTTGGAGCGAAAGCATAGAGCAAAGCTACACCGGCGACTGCAGGCGGTAGCACTATAGGTAAATCTATTATTGTATCGATGACTGCTTTGCCGGGGAATTTTCTTGTTGCCATGAAATAAGCGGTTGGCACAGCTAAGACAAAAGCAATTAATGTGGCAACGGCGGACGTGTATAAACTGAGTTGTATGGTGTCTATTATTTGCGCATTATGCAGTTGAACGTTAACCTGGCTTGGGTCAATTCTTAAGAATATTGCTGTTACAGGCAGGGCGACAAAAAGAAAATATGTTAATACTATGAGACCCAGAATCACGATTATTATTTTATTTGAAAGCGTACTAGTGAAGTTGTGTTTCATTGCTGCACCGATTGGTTAATCTAAAAAAGGGGTGGAGAAGTACTTAATATGCACTTTTATGAGTCAAAACCATAATAGGTCAATAGTGCTTGTCCATCAGTTGAGCTCCAGAAATCCATGAATTTTTGTGCTAGGGCTGACTGGGTAGTTGATCCTATGACCCCTATACCGTAAATGCCTTGAGTATTTACTGAAGTGGGTATTGGTATGAATTGAACATGCGAACCTGACTGTTGGCCATAAACTGCGTCTGAGACAAAGACAACGCCTGCATCTGCTGTACCTACATTGAGAGAAACTTTTCCTACCACGTTTTCAACAGTTAATTCATACGAGACGACATTTTGATGAACAGTGTAATTGTAGTTAACGTAAGCTCCAGAATTGTTGTATTGGGGACTGCTTGCGTTGCCCCAAGTTGAATCAATTTTCCAGAAAGTTGTGTTTGTATAGGACCCCGATGGTATTGATGGGTCTGCTAAAACCAATTTTACTCCAGGCTTAGCTAAATCTGCAAGGGATGTTATGTTTTTTGGATTGCCTTGTGCAATTATCATTTCAAGGCTGTTTGTAGTGAAATTCACGTAATTGTTGTTGTATAGAAGGCTCGCCCTGTTTAGTTGCTTGGTCCATTTGGTGTCGGCGGACATGAAAACGTCGCATGGTGAGCCTGATGTGATCTGTGTATAAAGTGCACTTGATGAGCCAGAGTTAACTATCAAGTTGCAGTTGTTTGCCGCATCAAATGCTTGGGTCATGTTTGCAACGACGTGTGTTAAGCTTGAAGCTATGAAAATTCGCAAGTCAACTGGTTGAGGAATTGCAGTTGGGGTAGGTGTAGGTGTGGGAGCGATTGTTGGTGTTGATGTTGGTTCTGCTATCGGTATTATT
>DATIXS010000049.1:0-3408 GCA_035518335.1 Candidatus Acidiferrum sp. | reverse complement strand
TCTCAGGTAAGGTTAGCTAACAGTTAAGCGTTTCTAAATATTGAGCCCTTAGAACTTGTGGATAAATAAGGCAAGTTGCTGTGCATTCTCGAATTTTTCCCTTAGTGGCATTTGCAAATATGCGCCACATCTATTGTAGTAGGGTGCGCCTTTTCTTGAGAATAAAGTTAACACTTTTCCTCCATGATTAATTTTGAATCCGACGTCGCTTGCTTCGTGCCCACGTATCAGAATTCTAAGCTCCAACCGTTTAAGAACTTCCTCGGTTACTTTTTTGCCAAAAAGCTTTCCGATCCCCCTTGGAGAAAAAGAGACGCCTTGCAATTCTTCATCTGGATCGTTCCAGAGCAAATCTTCTAACAAAGCTCCGTTTTGATTTTCTTGTGCCTCAGCGATGTCTGGAATACTGCTTATTTCTGGAGATACACCACCATGAACCATTAGATAACGATCAGGCACATACACTGCGTTGTATAGGCAAGCATGTAATTCACGCGTTTTCGCGTAAATCGATAGCCAATTTTCGCCAAACCTGTGTTGAAATTGAAGAGGTAAATCATGCGGTTCACCAAGCAAATCTTTTGGTGCTTCATGGTTTCCCCGTAGCAAAACAACTTGTTTTGGATAAGCAAGCTTTAGCTTTAGAATAAGATAGTAGATTTCTGGCGATTTTTCACCTCTGTCTCCATAGTCACCCAGAAAAATCAATGTTGCATCTTCAGCCGTCTCCATTTTTTTGAGAAAACGACTTGATTGAAGAATAGACGAGAGACTTTCTAAGTCTCCATGTAAATCGCCAATTACCAATGCTTCACCTAACGGTTCAAGCTTGACTAGCCGATTTACTATTGTTAAATTGCCAACTTGCCCATATTCTCTTTGCGTCAAACGTATCGCTTTTTCTACTATTTGGATTAAATCGTTGCCTTGAACGCTTGAGGCTTCTTCAACAATAGAAGATAAATCCAAGAGTCAAACACACAATAATTATGGGATTTGAACTTTCATGTCGATTGAGTTAAGGATGTTTCTTTCGATTGTTCGCTTCATATTGTTGATTTTGTCTACGGTTTCATTGTAGGCGTTTTCTTTGACGGTCTCATGTGTTTCGATGCTTGTTTTTCGGGCTTTGAGCAGTTCAACTTGACCTTCAAACACTGAAATATTGTGTTTTATTTCATCCATTTTTGAAGATTCCAATAACTGCTGTTTTATGTTTGCCATTTCGGCGCATCTCAGTTGAAGTTTTGAAAGTGAATTTTGCTTGAGTATTTCATTTATTGATTGTTGGGCCTTGCGTGCTTTATCTTGTTTAAGCTTTAGTTTGTCTTCTTCGATTAAGAGTTCAAGTTTTTGCAGAATTTCTTCAAGTACTGGAAAACCGTTCTTTTCACTTGTTAGCGCCTCAAAGGGGTTCTCCAAATATTGACTTACTTTCTTTAGTTCATCAGGGGTTACTCCTGCGCCGCCCCCTGAAATGGCTAGAGCTTGCATTTTTATGAAGGGTTTTTGCAAGTGCCTTAGCGAATGCTTCAATTCTGCGGTTAAAGTGTCAATTTCAGCGTTTACCAAATTTAGTTTATCAATTGGTCCTTTGGTTTTTAGCTCATCAATTTTTTGTTCGAGCTCAGCGATTTCTTTATCGACTGGCTGGCGCTCAATTTTTAATTGTTCTTTTTCGTCTCTAATTGTTGTTATTTGTTTTTGAACATTTTGAAGTTCGTTTAGAAGTTGGAGGGATTCTTCTAAAGTTTTAGTTTTGACGTATTCTTTTGTTAAGAATTCGTTGAGTGTTTGATGTGCAACTTTAGCTCTTTCGTATATTGTCAGGAATTTTCTTCTGTCCATAATAAAGAATGGTGAAATTCTTGGAAACCAGTTTTTTATGTCTATTTCAGTTACTAAAAAGATTTTTTGGATTTCTTGAGCATACTTGTTCAGGGTATCGTAAGAAATTTCTTCTGGTGGGTTAAGTTTTTTTAGGCGATCGAGGAAAAGGTGAGCAAGCTTGTTTAGGGCTCTTGCTCGGTTGTAAACTTTCATGTTCCTTCGTTCTATCTCTTTTGTACTATTGTCCAAGAGCATTTTGCTTACGTCGCCTATGCTTTGGATCGCCATGTTCATTTCATCTCTTAGTTTTTTAGCCTGGGCATGAACTGGCGAAAGAATTGAGATGGTTTGGTCTTCAAGCCATCGTTTAACTTCAGCAGACGATGTGAACTGGAGTGTTTCAGTCAATACGCTTCACTATATACTATATTTTGTTTGGCTTGTTTATCAATTTTAGCCTATATTTAACCCAATTTTAGTTACGTCTTTTTGAGTAGTTACTCTTAAATAGCTAACGTTGGCATTGACAAGCGGACGTGCGCCAAGTGAACACAAAACAACTCACATTAATCATAGTTTTCATAGCATTAACCACAGCCCTAAACATTGCTGGACCAAAAATTCCTGCACCATACGCCCCATTTCTCATTTATCAATTGTGGGAAATACCGATTGTAGTCGCTTTCTTAGCGATAGGACCAAAGGCGGGCGTAGCAATTGTTGGGGTGAACACACTTATTCTCTTAGCAACTTTTTGGGGAGCTTTACTTCTAGGACCGGTCTATAATCTCATTGCTGTTTTGGCGATGCTTTTAGGAATCTACATTCCATACAAAATTTCCATACATGGGTGTAAACCAGAAAATCTCAGTAATTTCCTTCAGCAACACGTAAAAATGATAAGTGTAGCCGCGACTGCCTTAGGGATCATACTTCGTGTCATTGTAATGTCAGCTGTGAACTACGTTGCTTTACAACAAGCGCCCCCAGTTGGATTTGCGCTTAACGCTGGGGAAGCTATTGGTTATCTACCTGTCGTAGCAATCTTCAATGCCACAGTAACACTATACACCGTTCCTATCGGAATTGGAATTGCAATAGTTATTGCTTCTAGATTCAAACTACAATAAAAAAACTAAATTTAGAATCCTAAGGATTCAGCTAATACCTTAGGGTTAATTTGTCCTGCTGCGAAGGAGTTGCCTGTTTTAGCATTATTAATTATCAGCGTTGATGGAGCAAATAAGCCATGGTCGATTTTGTAGAAGTCGCGGTCTGCTTCGCGGAAAATCTGCAGGAATGGTTTGCCATAGTCTTTTGAGGCTTTAGAAGGAGCTTGCTGCACAATCTTCTCTAGGCCTGCTTCGTCATCGTAATCGACTGTGCAGTAGACTGTGCCGCCGTAAAGGATTGCATCGTTGGTGCGCGCCATTGCTATTTCAAAATCTTTGCCAAGTGGAGGAATCGGAGCATAACCTAATGCGTAAAGGATAACTTTTGGGCTCAACCCTAGCGTTCGCAGTTTGTGAATGCCAACTTCTACAACTCTGCCCGCAACTTGAGTTAAACCTGCGATGC
>DATIXS010000048.1:0-4327 GCA_035518335.1 Candidatus Acidiferrum sp. | reverse complement strand
AATGTCATTGAAGAGTTTAATGTTGGTTCCCCATTTTTTCAGATCTTCAACTACAAAGAAAGGCCAAATGTTGCTGGCGTCAGCAATCATCGGTCTATGCACTTCTACGCCCCGCAGGATTTCTCTTGTTTGCAATCCATTGTTGTTGAGCGTAAAAACTGACACATCATGTCCTATGTCAACATATTCATGGGCAATGTATTCTGCGTAAGTACCTAAACCCCCAACAATTTGAGGAGGATATTCATAAACGAAGAAGCCTATTCTCAATAGTGTCACCTAAAACTTGACTCTAGCTATGGCTTGAATGCTATTTATGCTTTAGATTGCTCAGAAAACGTTTTGGTGTTAAATTGCAGAACCGCTTGACCCGGAAATAGGAGAAAAGGGGGAAAATGCAAAACCCCTTGAAAGTAAATGTGCGGGTCTAAGCTGGTTCTGAGCGGTGTGGCTATTCGCCGCCATAATTGAAATAAGTGGATCTTAGGCATAATCGTTTGTATGTATTCTTAAGATATGTACAATCTTTGGTTAATTCTAAACTGTTTTATAACCCGATCAAAAATATGTATATGAAGTGATATCTTGAAGTCAGCATTAATCGTTTACTGGTCAAACACCGGAAACACCCAGAAAGTCGCCTTTGCAATTAAAGAAGGCTTGGAAGAGGCCGGACTAAAAGTTGACCTAAAGAAACCACTAGAAGCCATGGAAGTTGACTTTTTTGTTTACGATTTAGTTTGTGTGGGTTCCCCATCGATTGAGTGGCAACCAGCTAAACCAATGATTGACTTACTAAAAGAGAAGTTAAATTTACAACGAAGTCAAGGAAAAATTAAACCCCGTGCACCCAAAGTAGAAGGCAAAAATGCGCTAATCTTCTGCACTTATTCAGGACCACATACAGGCATCGATGAAGCAACCCCAGCAGGTAAAACAATGCGTCAATACTTTGAACATTTTGGATTTAACGTAGTCGCTGAATGGTACATTCCAAGCGAGTTTCATGGAAGAGAAGACTTAAGCACACAAGGAATACTTGGCGACATAAGAGGAAAGCCTACAACAGAAGAATTAGCCAAAATTAAGAAGAAGTCACAACAACTGGGAAAAGCATGCGGGTAGTAATATGAAAACTGTTAATTTGCCTGAAAAAATTAGCGACGAACTAGCTAAAACTGCGGAAGAGTTAACGTTGATGGCAAAAAAGCCAATTTCCCAATCCATGGCGATAGACCTTCTGATCGAAATTTACCATGCCCACCTCAATAATCCCTGTGCACTTGACGCTTTTAGCCAGCAACTAAAAAGTCTGGACATCATGTCACCAGAAGAATTTGACAAATACTGGGATGAACAAACAAAAAGTGAAGTAACAAAGAGAAAAACTAAGACCAAAAAACAATAATCATAATATTCCTTTGCAGATTTCATAATTTGTTGTTTCCAATTATCAAACCGACAAGAGTAGTAATCCTTACTCTGCCAATGCAACAGTCAGAGGCACACAATGTTCTCCTTCGTCTAAACAGATGTAGGAATTTCAATAATTACTAACTTTAGTGATCCACATTTTAGAGCTGTAAAAGAAATTAGAACCGCTGGACTTAACACAGAATTTTTAGGGCTTGCTTCTCTAGATTTTGAGGTAAGTTGTCTCTATTTGATTTATCAACAACATAAATTTCTGCGTCGTCCCTTTGTTCTGTCGCGCTTATTAGTGGGTCACTGGCTTTTGCGTGAACAACGGCTAAAACAAGTTTGCTGCTGTCTAATGCTTGTCTTACGGCTTGATTGAATTTCCGGGAGAAAAGCTCCATGGGACCAATCTCATCAATAGCAACAACCCTACATTTTTCAACAGCGTCCGCAATTGCATTTACGCCGATGCTTTCGAGATCTTCTAGGTTAACATGATATTTTCCAATTTGTGGACCCCTTTTCTGATTTATATGCGCCAGATACCCATGTTTGCCATTGGTTAAGTCAATGATTTCAAAACCCACACGCACGTTACCTACACGTACTTCTCGGCTTATCATTCCGCCTACGCTGAACCCCCTTGCTTTGAGGGCATCCGTTGTCTTGGTCAGCACTGTTGTCTTTCCAACTCCCGGAGTACCTGTTACCAGTAAAATACGCTTTTGCAAACCATTCGTACAGTTTAACCAGAAGTCTAATAGGCGATAAAATTCTTTTCATAACCAAACCCATTGGAGCACACCGAGTGGCAAAAGAGAAATACAAGGCTGATTTTCCAAGCGAAATAATCAAGGAAGGCAAAGTGCAAGTTTTAGTGCCTAAACTTGAGGCTTACGGTATTGTTCCATCAGATTATGCACCTTCTAGGGCTCCTGTCTTCTACAACCCTGTAATGGAATTCAACCGAGACCTAACGGTTTTAGCATTCCACACCTACCAACAATTGGTTAATCATGATATTTCGATCTGTGACCCCTTAACCAGCCAAGGCATACGAGGTATTCGCTTTGCCGTCGAAATCGAAGGCGTAAAAAAAGTCTTAATAAGCGACATTAACAAGCATGCATACGACCTTGCCAAATATAATGTGCAGCTCAACGGGTTGGAAGACAAAATTACGGTTAGGCACAAAGATGCAAACGCCGTTCTAAGCTGCAACGCCTCACCTAAAAAGAGATTCGATATTGTTGATATTGATCCGTTTGGCACTCCCTCCCCATTTTTAGATTCAGCGTTTCGAGCTATTCGCAATAATGGCTTAGTGGCTTCAACTGCAACCGACCTTGCGCCACTTTGTGGAGTCCACGCAAAAGCGTGCATTCGAAAATATGGCGGGAGACCAATGCGAACGGAGTATTGCCATGAGCTCGCCATTCGGCTTTTAGCAGGCTGCACAACCACATTAGCCGCTAAACATGACATCGGAATAAAAGTACTCTTTAGCCACAGCAGCGAACACTACATTCGCCTTTATACGCAAATCAGGTATGGTGCAAAGAAAGCAGATGAAAGCGTCAAAACCCTTGGCTACATATTGCATTGCTATAATTGCCTTCACCGAGAAACCACTAACCAACCCTTCGGAAACTTGCAATGTCCTGAGTGCGGCTCAAAGATGGATTATGCCGGCCCGCTATGGCTTGGGAATATCCTCGATTCAAACTTCATTGACTCAATGATAAAAGAAAATAAGTCAGTGGCTTTCAAAAGCAGCGCTAGAATCACAAAACTCCTAACCCAAACCAAAGATGAAGCTTCAGCGCCCATAACATACTATGTGGTTGATAAGATAAGCAAAAAACTTGGTTTGCCATCACCATCATTACAAGCTTTCATCGACATCATTCACAAGAATGGATTCCAAGCAGTGCCTACACATTTTAACACCAGAGGAATCAAAACAAACGCATCAACCTCAGAAATGAAAAAGTTTCTCAGAGAATTGACGAGTGCTTAAAGGTGAAAAAAAAATTCAAAAACTTTCGGTTGAAAAACTAACAACAACACTGTCAAGAACAAGGATCGAAATACTTGTCATGATATTCCAATGTCTTATTGATGCTAAGCAGATTTTTAAAGGCCGTAAATTGTCAACAAAAGTTTAAAGAGCAAAGCCGCTGTCCTAATAAAAATAAGAAAGGGAACAATCATGAATGACAAAATTGCAATAATCGGTTCAGGTATGATGGGTGGCGCCATAATCAAGAGCCTACTAAAAGGTGGCTATCAAGGCAAAATAACAGCAGTCGATATCCAGATTGAAAAGCTAAAGGAGTTTGCCGACATTGGAGTGAAAACAACAGTTGACAATAGGAAAGCTGCTGATGATGCAGATATTATTTTCATAATTGTTAAGCCAGGTGACGTGGAAAAGGTTCTCATGGAAATTAGCAAAGAAATCAAGGGCAAACTGTTGGTTTCTGTTGCCGCTACGGTGCCGATGAGCTTCTTGAAGAAGAATGCTCCTGATGCAAAAATAGTGAGAATAATGCCTAACCTTGGCGCGCTTGTGCAAGCGGCTTATACAGCCTACTGTTGTGAATCAAACGTTACAGGTGAGGATAAAGAGAAAGTTAAGGCAATTTTGAATATGCTGGGCATCTGCGAAGAAATGGATGAGAAATACATGGATGCAATAACCGCGGTGAGCGGCAGTGGACCAGGTTACATGTCAATAATTATTGAGGCTTTAATATATGCAGGTTTGAAAGTTGGGTTACCCCGCAATATAGCGTTGAAGTGCGCAGCACAAACAGTAATGGGCACTGGAAAACTCGTTCTTGATCTTCCTGAGGATCCGGCAAAAATCAGGGATATGACCACAACTCCCGGCGGCACAACTATC
>DATIXS010000047.1:0-2302 GCA_035518335.1 Candidatus Acidiferrum sp. | reverse complement strand
TTTGAACTGCCTGCTCTATAGTCGCTGCAGGAAGTGCTTCTTTCGGCGCGCTTGACAAATAAGTGATAAGGTTTGTAACTTCTTTTTGAAGTCCATCTATTTTTTCTTCAACTTTTTCTACTTTGCTGTTCAGTTGTCCGGTATCACCAATCTGCTCCGTAACAGTTGCTAATTCATTGATTAGCTTGTCCAAATCCTTCTCATGTTCCTTTAGAACGTTTACTATGAAGTCTAAAGCTTCAAATGCTTCATCTTTTGATTGCGGATTCCTAGCCAATATTATACCCCCTAGTTCTACCCCTTCAGTATACAGAACCATAGATAAAGCTAACGAATCCTCAAATATGATCTAAGATAACACTTTCTAATATATGACGACTTACGATATTCGATTTGTTCGGTGTTTTGCCTTTGATGATCACGCTTATATTTCAAATATCTATTGCCAAAACCTGTCCTAATAATTGCAATCACGATAAGCGAGATTGCAATATTTTTCTTGCCGAATTTCAGATTAGTTACTTATCTGTCCTTTAAAACTTTCAGTTGGGTCTTATTTGAGCTAATCTTTATAACGGGTTTCTGAAATTGAGATTTTTGTTATTTTCAACACAAACGAGTATGAGTTTATTGAGGATTCCAGGTACACTTAATTGCTTTCGCCTCGCAGGCTAAAATGCATGGAGATTTATTGCTCTCAGGTTTGCATGAAGCGCAGGTATACTTAATTTTTTTTCTATGGTCTTCTGTAACTGAAGCAGCAGTTTTGTCTTCAAAGTCTATGAACATTGTTTCAAGTTGGAGTGCTGATTGAGGACATTGTTTAACGCATTTACCACAGCCATTGCATTTGTCTGTATCAATAGTTATGTAATACTCGCCTGAACCATCACTGTAGCCGTAATGAGTAATCACAAACTCGAGCCTCTAAGCCTTCTGTGCCTTTTCGTAAAGTGCCTTTCCAAAAAGAGCAGCACCTAACGCGCCCGCAACCATGGGGTCTAAACCGTTGTCCCGCCAATTAGGCATAGGCAAACACTTTGCTCCTAAAACCACCTCTATCCTGCTAACAATTCCAATGTTTTTTGATTGACCGCCAGTGATGACAAGCTCCTTTTCCAAACCGACTCTGTTGATTAAATTTGCCATTCGAACTGCCATAGCTCGTGTGTATGCAGCTAAAACTTTTTCTTTTGACCATCCTTTACGTAATAGTCCCATTGCTTCAGTTTTTGCAAATGCGACGCATGTACAGCTTACTGGGGGGGGCTCCTGGTCAACTTTTAATGATATTCCTCCTATGTCTTCGATTGGGATTTTTAGTAGGTCAGCGAATACTTCCATTCCTCTTCCTGTTCCGGCAGCGCATTTATCATTCATCAAGAATGAAACTACGCGTCCTGTTTCATCTATGCGGATGGCTTTAATGTCTTGTCCGCCAACATCAAGCACCGTTCGCACGCGGGGTCCCCAAATATAGTTTGCTCCTTTACCGTGACATGCAATTTCAGTTATAGCTTTGTTGGCCATAGGTACATTTACTCGTCCATAACCCGTGCCAACAATGTACTTAAGATCGCTCATTTTAAGCCCTGTTCCTTTTAGAGCGTAATCTAGTGCTTTGGTGGCGCTTTCGGGGCTGTTTGAGCCAGTTCTTGTTATGCCCCAAGAGTAAGCTTCTCCATTAACCATTATTGCCGCTTTTGAACCGACTGAACCAACGTCAACACCTGCCGTAATTAGATCCTTGCTTTTCCAAGACTTGCCGGGCATTATGCGTTGATACTCTTGCCAACGCCAAAACTCAATTGTTTCTTTTGCTAAGCTTGGCTCATTCATTTTTGTGACTCCTTAGCTCGGCTAGCTGCAGTTAAAGCAGCACCCAGTGCTCCAGAAAAATTTGGGTATTCAGGTATCAAAACTTTAACGCCTAACTTTCGATTTAGCGATGCGACAAAGCCAACATCTCGGGCTACACCGCCAACTAGAACCACGTCTGGATTTACTCCTAGCCTATGAACCATAGATGAAACCCGATCCGCCATTGCATCAAAAACGGCTCTTGCAATTTCAGGCTTAGATTCTTGACGATGAATTAGTGAAACAACATCGGATTCTCCAAATATAACGCAAGAAGCGTTTATGGGGCTTGCCCGTTCTGCTTTGAGAGATAACGGACCCATATCTTCCAATTTAACTTCTAAAGCCCTCGCCATCGACTCAATGAAAGCTCCGGCACCGGCAGCGCATCTTTCGTTAACGACAAAATCAATCATTCCGCATTTTGCATCGCATTTAACGG
>DATIXS010000046.1:0-9766 GCA_035518335.1 Candidatus Acidiferrum sp. | reverse complement strand
CTTTGAACTGGCAAATGCAGAAACTTGAAGATCTTAGGGCTGTCAAAAGCAGTTATGAGGCGACTTTGCATTTCAGTGACTAAATTCGGCGTCATCATCCCAACCCTTACCCGAAAATCACCTGACAAACCCCTAATTGCTTCAAGTAACTCTGCAAGATCAGTTCTTAAATCTCTTCCATACGCGGCGGTGTCCTGTGAAGTTAGCCAAAATTCTTTGGCGCCTGCCGCATAATCGGTTTGAACGCGCTCTGTGACTTCCTTAATGCCGTAGCTTCTCAGATGTCCGCGGGCGTTGATGACGCAGCAGTATGCACAGGAGCCGAGACACCCAAAATTGATGGGGATGACGCTGATCAATGGGTTATTTTTTACTCGTGGGAGATCAAGTTTGGGTTTGTAGTTTATGTTTGATAGGTCTGTGACTCTTTCGCCTGATAGAACGCGGGAAACTATGTCAACTATTTGTTTGCCTGCTGAAGGTCCAATAGCTGCGTTAAAATGAGCTTCGCGTTGGAGACGATCAAAACTAATCATGGGTAAACAACCTGCGACAATCAGCTTCTTATCTTTTGGCACATGTTTTAGGGCATTGATGATGCGATTTTCCGTCGGTCCCTTAACGGCGCAGGTGTTGTAAATTAGCACATCAGCAGTAGCTTCTGAAGTTGCAATTTGATAACCAGCTTGTGCTAGGCAACCTGCTAAGACTTCACCATCGGCTGTATTCGCTGAGCAGCCAAAGCTTCTAACGAAAACTTGCAAAGACCATGACCTTCAACTCGTAAGAAGCTTCAATAAGAGATAAAAACTTAAAGGTTGTTTAGCGGAAATTGACAGAAACCTGCAATATTGCACATTAAAAGCTTATATGCTGTGTCACGAACATGTTATAAGCATATTTGAAGCATATTATATAGATGTATATGTAATAAGCCCCTTGTTTGGTTATTCAATCGCTAATGGGAGAAATAACAGTTGAAGATGATTACTCTGTATTTACCTGAAACATATATAAAAGCTTTAGATCAGCTTGTTGGCGAAAGGTTCTATCCGAATCGCGCCGAAGCTATCCGAGTAGCAGTAAGAGACTTGATCAGTGCAGAAGTTTGGAGGCGCAAAGGCGTTGACTAAGCATCTACATGAAGACTCACTAAAGCCGTTAGGTATTGACGATGTAAAGATTGAAGTTGATCCAAAAACCATTGACCATTCGATGGTAATTGGCGGCTCAGATATTGTCCGTAAACCTAAAGGAAAAATGAAAGTTAGGATGGCTAAAACTAAGATGACCGTTAAGAAAGCAAGCCGATTGGACAAAGCCACAGGGCATCTCTACGACCTTGAAGACTCGTGTGAACCTGAAAAAACATTAAACATCGATTTCGGCCTCTATCAAATGGAAGATTATTAAGTGGCGATTTCTCCCACAACCAAATAAAAACCGTCCTTTTTCTTTTTTGTGTAACCAACAGTCAGCTAGTTCTGTTCGCCTTTTTACAACGTTAGACGATCTATCTTCAATGAAATAGAATCTTTTAAGCAAGATCAAAACTATTTTTGATTTTTTTGTGATAGAGATTCAAGAGTGTTCCATAAACGTTCAATGGCTTTCATGCCTTCTCTTCTGGGAATCCCACCATAAAAAAATGAAGATGCATTGAAATCCTGTTCTGGTAAATATATGGTAGCGGCTGGCAAAGCTGTTACGCCTGTTATCCAACCTTCTGTTTTTGCAATAACACCGTCTTCGGTAGGGACTAACGTTACTTCAAAGAATTTTGGAGCATTTAGAAGACCAGTACCCCAGCGACCAAATACAAAATCAGGCGTATTGACCATAACTTTAACTTTGTTTTCACCAAACCATTTCAATACGGCAGTTTTTACTTCTTCAATTCCACGACCTGCAACTATGATATCTTTTGTTGTTCTGCTCATACTTGTCGCCAGATTGAAATTTCTTCGGATAAAACATATAATTCTTTAGTATAAATAATGGCGTACAAAAAATGTAAGTATTGAAAAATCACAATTTGAAAATTAGATTGAAAACATGAAACAAAACAAAACCTTTCTCAGAATAATACATAAGACCTTTTCCCAAGCAAGTTGAACCGACAAACCAATAGCTTAGTCAAGGAATGTTGACAAAAAGTCTTTTATCATTTCTCTTAACGACCTTGTCGATAATATTAAAAGCGTTCAGGCCCAAAAATAACTTGTGAGCAAACGGTGTCAGAATGCATTTTAAGACAGGAAGCAGGCGTAAAAGTCCATGAATCTGAATCACCTCCAATAGTAGGACTTAAAGCAGGTGTATTGGCTGAACTAGGTACCTTCATATTGACCAATGAACGGCTTGTCTACATAAAAAAGGGTCGAACAGCAAAATTAGCCGCTTTTATAGTCGCCCCAGGAGGTTTCGGAGGTTTAGTATCTAGCGCAATTGAGGATCGAGTCTCTAAAGCAGACCTTGATGAGTTCTCAATCCATGATGGCAGCATTTCTATTCCGCTTGAGAACCTCACGCGTGTTGAAGCGGATACACGATTTGGGGCACCATTCATCTGCGTTTACTGTGTTGGCACGCCAAAACCGAATTATTCATTTGTGGTTAATGGTGGAACAGACAAAGAAGACTGGGTTAGAATTATTAACCAAGCGAAAAATTCGACGAAGTATCCTTTTGATTCACAACTAGAAACCCCTAATGCGCAGTGGATTTGCCGAAACTGCGGTATAACAAGCGAGACAGCTACAGTCTGCGACTTCTGTGGTGAACCTCTTACAATAGAAACGTTACCAACATCTTCAGAGCCAACAAAACACCAGATATGCCCATATTGCAGAAGCCAAACCCGCTATATCCCGCAGTATCAGCGCTGGTACTGTGATAAAGAGAAAAGATATGTTTAGGATTTAGCGGTCGATTTTTAGCCGTGGGCGAGGCCCATACCGAAAATTGCAGCACCGCCTTAACTTCCATAGATGGAGATTTCCTTGGTACTAGTGTGGGTATTGGGGCAATTTGAATAATTCAGCCTAGGAACTTTTACGAATAGCTTTTTGTCGCCTGGTTGCCTATTTGTAAGTATGGGCAAAAGCAGCAAAATTTTCGTTTGTTTTCTGATTTTGATTATGGCTACCCTAAGTCTAAATCTAATAATTGTTAATCCAGCTTTTGCCCAGTCAATACCTAAACCATCTGTTCCAGAATTTACAGTTAAATTTTCGGGGACATTTTCAATCCCTCTGACAGGCTACTCTTTACCTTCGGCAAATATCACAATAAAAAACAACCCTTTACCCCTTATACTGACCAACATGTCAACAAAATTAATTTATATTACATTATTCATTGGAAAGAAAATTCCTCTAGTTCTTGGCAACAAGATGAACTACCATTGACGGAGTCAAATTCAACTTACACAGTGTTGCCACTTGCATTGATTCGTGCTGGGGCACCACCACCAAGCAGTCAGGTAGACTTTCAAGTTGAAGCAGTGATAGGGTACATAACCTACATTCAAGGAAGCGTACCTCAAGGAGAATACATTCCCCCCACATATACAGGCGAATTTAGCGGTTGGAGCAACACACAATCAATAATTGTGATTAACAATTCCAATTCTTCGCCTGCATTAACTTCATTAGATACGTTGCTTTTCACAATAATCATCATTTTACTTGTTGCTGCAATTTTGTTAGCTGCATTCGTCGCTGCTATTGTAAGGAATAGCAAGACCGCTAACTTGAACAAACAGACCCTTCCTACGCAATTTTTACGTAATTTCACTGTAGTAAAGAAACTTTGACTAAAACCAGTCAGGAAAATTTTACGAGAAACCTTTTATTAAAAATCATCTTAGGATGAAGGTATGAATAGTGCCAAAAGTCTCTCAATACTTCTTATCCTTGCCTTAGCCGTCTCAGGCTTCTTAGCAGATGTTATAATTCCAGTAGGATCGGCTCAAATCGGCACAAATGTAAATGGCATAATTACATCAGATACCCTTTGGACAATGGTAAACAGTCCATACACTCTCACTTCACCCGTGATTGTTGATTATGGGGCAACTTTAACAGTGCAACCTGGTGTAACTATGAACCTCAACAGCTACAACCTGCAAGTAAACGGGATTCTTCAATCAATAGGCAGCAACGATAACAACATAGTTTTTGACTCTTCTGGAGGAAATGTTGTATTGACAGCAAGCAGCTCAAGTTGGAACCAACAGGCAAACACAGGATGCATAATCGAAAATTCAGTTTTCAACAATGCCTCTGTATCAGTCAGTAGCGCAGCTCCAAAAATAGACAACAACACAATCAATAATATAGACAGTGAAAACGGAGCTGTTTACATGGAAAGCGGAGCCCCCATGATCTCAAACAACAATATCAATGGAGACATTCAGTGTTTAGATGATGCATCTCCTACTATAACCAACAACTTTATTCATGGAGGAATAAATGGCGCAGGCTTTGATCTATCTGCACCAGTGATTATTAACAACACCATTGAAGGAGGAACAAGCCAGATGGTGCCAGGCTCAGGAATTTATGATGACGGAAGTAACTACTACGTTGCCAACAACACTATTTTTGCCTGTGCAACTGGAATAGATGTTACTGATGGCATAGCTACAATCGTTGGAAACTTGATCCTTAACAACACGAATGGAATTTATTTAGCCGGAGGGGAGTTTACAACGATTCTGCACAATACCATCTGCAATAACACTGTTGGCGTTGGTGGTTCTAGAAATGCAGGCTCGGTTGCTTATAATAATCTCGTCAGCAACTTCCAATACACATTAAGCGGAAATTTAACATTTAACTGGTGGGGAACAACTAACCAACAAACAATCGGCCAGACACTGCCCAGTTCAGCCAACTTTATTCCCTTCCTGACTGCACCAGACCCCCAAGCTCCATCAATTCCAAATATATCTATACCGCCAACACCTTCTCCATCGCCAACGACAAGCCCTTCCGCAAGTCCTTCCCCAAGCTCAACCCCAGCACCAACCTCGACGGCAGACAGCCTATCTAACCCGACACCAATACCAGCATCAACACAAAATCCAAACATTACCCAAAACAGCCCGACAAATCAACCTACCTCATCTCCTTCTCAGTCGTTAACATCAATTCCAGAGTTTCCTTGGATTTTGACAATTCTGCCACTTTGTGCAATGATTTTCTCTGTTGTTTTAATAATCAAACATCGAAGGACCACCAGCATATGTGAGGTTTGACGAAAGAGAAAACATGCCTATATGCAGAGAAAGAAACTAGCCGCGCCTTCAAAAATATGAATCTTCCATTAAATTTTTAAGTAAAACTATTATCTCAACAAGACCTTGTTATCCTCATGAACAATATTCTTGCTCAGATCAGAGAGGAATTAAGGGCTAATATCGATTTCAAAACACATGAAAGTTTTCAGCGCTTTTTCAAAGAACAAGTAAAATATTATGGAGTTAAAACAGAAATTGTTCGCAAAATCGCAAAGAAATATTGGAAACAAGTCCAAAGTTTAGATAAGAAAAAGATTTTTGCACTTTGCGAAGAACTTTACAGTTCAGACTATACAGAGGAGGCTTTTGTTGTTGCATTTTGGCTGCCAAATTATGTTGACGACCTTGAGCCCAGCGATTTGGTAACTTTCAAGTCATGGATTGAAAAATACATTAATAATTGGGCCAAATGCGACGCCTTATGCAACCACACCATCGGAGACCTAATTCAGAAATACCCGCAGTCGGTAAATGAGGTAAAAAGCTGGGCTAAATCTGGGAACCGTTGGCTTAAACGAGGTGCTGCTGTTTCTTTTATTGTTCCAGCGAAAAAAGGCTATTTCCTAGACGACGCATTCGAAATATGCGATGCATTACTAACGGATAGCGATGATATGGTTCAGAAGGGCTATGGATGGCTTCTAAAAGAGGAAAGTAGACATCATCAAAAAGAAGTCTACAACTACATTTTACAAAAAAACAAGGTTATACCCAGAACCGCACTGCGATATGCAATCGAGTTAATGCCTAAAGAACTCAAGATAGAGGCAATGAAAAAGATTAGCCTATTCTAAATTACTTTTACCGGTTCTGTGGTCCAGCCTGGAGCAACCTTTTTGCGGAAAACAATCACTTGGATATGACCAATAATTATTATAGCCATCCAAATCGATGAGTAAACAAAATAGTAAACGAAAAATTCATGAAGTTTCATCTCTCGAAATCCCAGCTTTCTTGAGAATCCATAGAATACTCCTGCAGTTAAGCCAAAACCGAATAGTGAAATTGCCAAAATCTTCAGAAGGTTTGCAGTTCCAAGTGAAACAAGAAAAACTGGTAACATAATGTTGAATTTTACTGAAAGAAATAGTGAGAAAACTAGTAGGGAATTGTACATCCACAGACCGGGCACAACGGCGCTCACGAGGAACATGGCGACGGATGGGTAAAGAAAAAACAGTCCTGGCAGGAAAACCTGTGGTTTTTTTACGAATTTTCTTGCCAAATCGCGGTACCAATACACCAGCCATGATGCTTGACCTATAGCCCATCTTCTTCGTTGAGTCAACCATTTTTGCCAGTCTGAGTAAACAACGTTTTTTACTTCAACATCGGTTGAGTATGCGAAGCTGCTATCTTGCAAAAATGCTCTTGTTGCAAGGTCTATGTCTTCTGCAATTACTTTGTGGAATCCGCCGACTTTTTCAAAGGTTTCGCGCTTGATAGCAAATGCTGCTCCGTTAACGGCGGGGCATTTATGGAGGTATTTTGACGATAACCATGCGCTCACGTTGTAGGTGAAGTATTCGTAATAAGCCATTTTGGAGAGAAGTGATTTTCCTTTTATGACTCTCTTTTTTATGTCAACAATGTCTGCGGTTTGGGTTTCCATGATGATTTTTCTTAGAAAATCTGGGTCACTGCTTATTTGAACATCCGAATCTAAGAAAAGTAGTATTTTGCCTGAGGACAATTTTACTGTGCTATTTACGGCATTTGCTTTGCCCATACGATCTTTGTTAACAATGAACTTTACGTTCTTGTTCTCAAGGCTTTTAGTTTCTTGCAAAAAATTGTCCGTTGGAGCGTCAACTGTTACAAAGATTTCTTTGGAAACGTTTTGAGAATTTAGCTCCTTTAGCATGCTAGCAACTTGATTTGATTCTTTGTAAACTGGGATAAAGATGCTAACATCTATTGTTGCTGCGTTCTCCAATTAATTAGCCTTCTCCGAATGTTTAATTTTCATATGACTTTTTAAATCATTCTACAAAAAGGGGAGTAAGCTTGCTTACGCATGGTTAAAATTTTATTCTTTGTTTGTTTTGTCTGGTTTTTTGTAGTTTAGGTTATAGGTAAATTATTATTTGTGGGAAAGTATGCTATTGGCGCTATGTCGCGTGTTAAGGCTATTAGTTTGCTTTCTGGCGGGTTAGACAGTATCCTTGCTACAGAAATTGTTTCTAGGCAAGGCATCGACGTTGTAGCGTTTAATGTTAAGACTCCTTTTTGTATCCCCAAAAAAGATGGAACCAGCGAAGCGTGTGAAGCGGCAAAGCAGTTAAAAGTGCCACTGAAAGTTGTCAGCGTTGGAAAAGACTATGTGCAAATGCTGCGGAATCCAAAGTTTGGCTACGGAAAAAACATGAACCCATGCATCGACTGCAAAATCTTCATGATAAAAAAAGCTAAAAAATACGCTAGAGAAATCGGCGCTGACTTCCTTTTTACAGGTGAAGTTTTAGGCGAAAGACCAAAGTCACAACATTTTCCCGCGCTATGCATTATAGAAGAAGAGTCAGGTTTGAAAGGCAAACTTCTAAGACCCTTATCTGCTAAGCTACTGCCTGAAACTGCTGCAGAAAAAAAAGGTTTAGTGGATCGAACCAAACTTTACAATATCAAGGGTAGGTCAAGGAAACCTCAGTTCGAACTTGCACGCGAATTCGGAATTAAAAGTTATCCCGCTCCAGCAGGTGGATGTCTCTTAACATGCGAAGAGTATTCAAAGAAACTCAAAGACTTATTTGTTAACAAAAAAAGCATTTCGATGGCTGAGATCGCTTTGCTAAGGATTGGCCGCCATTTCAGATTGGGCAAAAACAAAATAATTGTTGGCAGAAACGAAGCAGAGAACAAACTGTTGTCAGCTGGAAAAATGCGGGGCGATTACTCTTTTGAGTTGCCTGACATAGTTGGTCCGACAACGATTTTGCAGGGTCCCAAAACAAAAGTTGCTATCGAAACGGCGGCGAAGTTAACTGCATTTTACTCGGATGCTAAAGCGGATAGAGTTAAGGTCAATTTCGGCACGGCATCCCCTAGCGAGTCCATTGTTATTGCGGTTCCAGAACAGGTTTATGTGGATAATCTTAGAGTTGGTAAAATATAGAAATAAATATTGAAGCATTTTTGCCCCAAAATTTTTTGTTTGTGTTTTGGGTTGCTTTTTTGATTTAGGGTTTAATTTGTTTGCAGGTTGAGTGTATTTTAAGCTTTTTTAATCTAGTTTAAGCCTTTTTAATCGCGTTCAATCGCAAAACATCGCGACTATTGCACTAGTAATTCCAGATTTAATCTCAGAAAAAGTCAACTATACCAAGCAACAGCAGAAAGTTGCTACTAGCACAAAACTTATCCCTTAACCGCACCCTAATAACAATTGGAAGAGAGTTAAGAATTGACCATCGAATCCAATAAGACATTAGGCGGAATCAGCGCCATCTTATTTCTAGTCGGCGCAATAAGCCAGATTACTTCACTATTTCAATATACATTTCCCAATTCAATAGGAATCGCAATATTATCAGGCATAGGCAGTGTCTTCGGATTTGTATCTTTCGTTGCTTTAATCCTGTTCCTAGTAGCAATGTATGGTTTCTCAAAAGACTACAAAGAACCCAAAATATTCAACAATCTCATATACGGAATAATAATAACCATCGTCGCAGCCATTGTGGCCATAGCTATTCTTGTTGTATTTATACTGCTTAATCTTACCAACATATTCCCTAACTTAAGCTCCACTGTTCCCTCATCACCCCAAATATCTTCCTCGATGTCAAGGATCTTGAGCGAAGCGTTACCGATCTTCAGCCTCATAGGGATAATTTGGATCGCATTTAATGTGCTATCGCTTAATTTACTAGCCGATAAATCCAAAGTACTCCTATTTCGAACTGGCGCGAAAATATTGTTAGCCGGCGCAATAGTCAATATTGTAATTGCAATAATCTTTTCGCTTGTTGGATTTTACGTAGCAATATCATTCAACGCACTATTATCATTCCTGCTCATCGGAGGGTTTGTCCAAGATGTTGCTTGGTTAATTTTGGCAATGGCGTATTTTAGAATACAAGCACCAGCAGTTCCAAATGCGACAGTTGTGCCTCAAAATATTGCGCCTGCTCCGGGACAAGTAAAATATTGCAGCAACTGTGGAGCACCAAACCAACCAGATGCAGCATATTGTGCTCGATGCGGGCAAAAACTCTAGCTCGGCTTGACAAGATACTCAGGTCTCTCTTTTTTGTGAAGCGATAGGTAAAATTATATTTGTTAGTGTTTCATTAAAGTGCCCGTTGTGGGCCCGTGGCGCAGTACGGATAGCGCGTCAGCCTTCTAAGCTGAAAGTCATGGGTTCAAATCCCATCGGGCCCGCTACAGGTTCCGCCCCCATTTAGGGTTGGTCCTGTTCCACATTTTTTTTGGGTTTGGTCCAATAGAGACTTGGACCACTTT
>DATIXS010000045.1:0-3325 GCA_035518335.1 Candidatus Acidiferrum sp. | reverse complement strand
TTTTGTTAATAGAAGAAGAAACTTGGGTGGGGTGCACACACTTCTTCTTGTTCGGAATCACCCAAGAACGTGAGTAAACTGATCTGTACTGGTTTAAATTTATAACTGACATGTTAACTTCATTACTGGACGTTTAGCTATGACTCGAATCGCTGTGCTTAATGAAGATAAATGCAAAGTCAAAAAATGCAATTCACTCTGCGTTAGCTTCTGCCCTATGGTCAGAAGCCGAGTAGAAGCCATCAAAGTCGAAGGAAACAAAGCAGTCATTGCCGAAACACTTTGCAGCGGCTGTGGAATCTGTGTAAAAAAATGCCCCTTCAAAGCTATCAGCATCGTTAACCTTCCTGATGAGTTAGAAAAGGATTGTAGCCACCGATTCAGTGCAAACAGCTTCAAGCTCTTCCGACTACCGATGCCCTCGCCAGGCACAGTGCTCGGCTTGCTTGGTCAAAATGGCATTGGCAAAACAACCACTCTTAAAGTGTTTTCAGGCGAAATCAAACCAAACCTTGGCAAATACGATGACCCCCCAGATTGGCCAGAAATAATCCAGTATTATCGTGGCTCAAGCCTTCAAGATTACTTCCAAAAAATGAGTGAGAAAAAACTCAAGGTAAGTAGCAAGCCCCAGTACGTAGACAAAATTCCTAAAGCGATCACTGGGAAAGTCGGTGATTTGCTAGAAAAGGTTGATGAAAGAAAACAACTAGATGCTCTTGCTGATGAGTTTGAACTCAAAAAGATCTGGGATAGACCTTTAGATGTTCTGAGCGGTGGAGAACTTCAACGGGTTGCTGTTGCTGCGGCGCTTAGCCGTGAAGCGGATGTTTACCTTTTTGATGAGCCGTCAAGCTACTTAGATGTGAAGCAAAGGCTTGTAGTTGCAAAAACAATCCGCGGTCTTAAAGAACAGCAAAAAACCATAATTGTAGCGGAACATGACTTAGCCATTATTGATTACCTTTCAGATCAAATTTGCCTATTTTACGGGGAGCCAGGCGTTTACGGTGTCGTATCACATGTACATGGTGTCAGAACAGGGATTAACATTTACTTGCAAGGCTACATTCCCGATGAAAACATTATGTTCCGTAAAGAATCAATCGTTTTCCATGAGAAACCGCCAACTGCAGGCACTAACTTAGGCGATGCACTTCTTAAATGGAATAGCATGAAGAAAACTTTCAAGGGTTTTGAATTGTCCGTGGATCCAGGTGAAATTTTACGTGGTGAAATCATTGGCATTCTTGGACCTAACGGCATCGGAAAAACGACGTTTGTAAAAATCCTCGCGGGACTTGAAGAGACTGATGATAAACAGAAACTTGGAGAATTAACTGTCAGCTACAAACCCCAATACATTGCACCAGATTACACTGGTACAGTAGCGGAACTTCTAATGAGTGTAGCCAAAGAAAACTTTACTTCTAGTTGGTACAAAACCGAAATTGCCCAACCTTTAAGGCTTCAAGTTCTAATGGACAGAAATGTGATGCAACTATCTGGTGGCGAACTGCAAAAAGTTGCAATTGCTGCATGCCTCAGCCGAAAAACTGATTTGTTCCTTCTTGACGAACCGAGTGCATATTTGGATGTAGAAGAACGTCTCAACATGGCTAAAACACTCCGACGAGTAGTTGAAGCCCATGGCATACCAGCGTTTGTAGTTGAACACGACGTAGTGACGCAAGATTTCATCGCAGACCGATTGATGGTTTTCAACGGAGAACCAGGTGTAAGTGGCTTAGCTAATCCCCCAACAAGTTTAAGAAAAGGAATGAACACGTTCCTCAAAGAAATGAACATTACCTTCCGCAGAGATCCAACAACCATGCGACCCAGAGTGAACAAGGAAGCATCACAAATGGACATGTTCCAGAAGGGAATCGGCGAATATTACTATACAAAAACGACAAAGCTAGAACCAGCCCCAAAAAAATAATTCATGAATATTTTGCTGCCTAACCTTAATAATTATACACATTTGAAGCAAAAGTTACCATTTCCCAAGCAATTTCTCACTTTCGTAAATCGGGGTTTTCAGTATGAAGTGCAGTTAACTTAAAGAACAAGCAGCAAATATACTAAGCAAACTGAAAAATAAGATCGGAATAAGTGGGTAGGCAACAAGTGGCTCAAGCAACCTTTGAAGAAATTAGTGCATCAGACTTTTTCTATAGAAACCGAGACATTGCAGGCTTAACAAATCCTTCACGCGCCATCTTTGTTGCCATTCGAGAAATTGTTGAAAACTCCTTGGATGCTGCAGAGAGTCAAAGGATTCCGCCAGAAATCTATGTTAGGTTGTCTTATGAAGGAGAAGCAACAAAAGAAACTCAAATTTACAAACTTCGTGTGGAAGATAATGGGAGCGGAATTCAACCTAGATTTATTCCTTCTGCTTTTGGCCAAGTTCTCTATGGCAGTAAATACAAACTAAAACAGACGAGAGGTACATTCGGTTTAGGAGGAAAAATGGCTGTCCTCTATGGGCAAGTTACTACTCATCAACCAGTCTATGTTACTTCGTCTACAGGGCAAGAAAAAATTTATAGTTTTAAATTAATGATTGATATCCAAAGAAATCGGCCAATAATTCTTGATCGCAAAGTTTTGATCAACAAAGAAAATTGGCGAGGAACTATCGTAGAGTTTACTCTTGAAGGCGACTATCTTAGGGCAATGCCCAAGATTTTAGAATATTTTAAACAGACCGCCATGGTTAATCCTTACGCAAATTTGACATTTGTTGATCCCAAAGGAAGGCTCTACAAGTTTACACGGGCCACAACAGAAATGCCTGAACCTCCAACTGAAATATCACCACATCCCTACGGCGTAGACGTAGAGCTTTTACAGCGGCTTATTCAAATTACAACTTACAATAACATGTCGGATTTTCTCAAAGGACATTTTCACCGAGTTGGAGAAATCACAGCCCAAAAATTCTTGGAGTTCAGCCAGCTAAGCCCAAGCAAGAATCCAAAAAAACTTTCACATGAAGAAATTGTTCGATTAATGCAGAATTTAAAGAAATACAAGGATTTCTTACCGCCAGACGCCAGTTGCCTCTCACCTTTAGGCGAGGATTTGCTCAGGACAGGTGTCATGAAAGAGTTGAATCCTGAGTATCTTGTTGTTCATCAACGCAAACCATCAACGTATGCAGGTCATCCTTTCACTATTGAAATGGCAATCGCCTATGGTGGAGGAGTGCCAAAACGGGGAACCTTCGTAATCTACCGCTTTGCCAACAAAATCCCCTTATTGTACGATGAAGCAAGCGATGTTTCCTACCGAGTTATCTCCGCTATGAATTGGA
>DATIXS010000044.1:0-2310 GCA_035518335.1 Candidatus Acidiferrum sp. | reverse complement strand
AAAGCAAGAGAGGTTGTTTGCCGTGTGGGTTGAACTACCTGATGAAGCTGTAGTAAAGAAGACTATGGAAGCTCTTGAAGGCAGAGGTGTCCATGTAAAGTTTTTGGGAAGCAAAGAAGATGCTCTAAAGATATTGAAGGAATTTATTCCTCCAGGAGTCGATGTAATGACTGGCAGCTCCACTACGCTTAATGAAATTGGTTTTGTTGAACTTCTCAAGTTGGGTAATCACCCATGGAATAACCTAAAAGACAAAATAGTTTCGGAAAAAGACCCCAAGAAACAAGCTGAACTGCGAAAGAAAAGCATCCTTGCTGATTACTTTTTAGGCAGTGTTCATGCAGTTTCACAATCTGGAGAAGTAATTACAGCAAGCAATACTGGCAGTCAATTGGCTCCTTACGCTTTTTCGTCAAGTAATGTTGTTTGGGTTGTGGGTACCCAGAAGATTGTTTCAAGTTTAGAGGAAGGACTTAGGCGAGTGCATGAGTATTGTCTGCCTCTTGAAGACCAACGAATGAAGCAGGCTGGATTTAAAGGCTGTTCAATAGGCAAAATCCTGATATTTGAAAGAGAAACGTTACCTTTTCGGAAAGTCACGCTATTTTTTGTGAATGAAAAACTGGGATTCTGACCTGAGGATAGTTTTGCTTGTCTCGTAAATATGGTTTATCAACAAAATTTCCATGATGTTTCATGCGTGCTTAAGCATGAAGTAAGCTAGCCCTAATTCAGCAAGCGTAATTCCGCCCATTGCTAGAGTTGCAAATACGTGGTTAGATGAGAAGAGGTACGACAGGACGTAGCCAATTTCCGGTACGAAGATTGTCAAAAGTCCAACAATAATCTTTTCAGCATCATTAATTACTCCAGCTATTCTACTTTTGCCTACGGAACGCAAGAAAATCATAATCTCAAAGATGCCTGCGGAAACAATAGAAATTGCCATAAGAAACGGTATTAGCACTGTAAACCACGAAGTCGGAGGTTTAAACAACGCGAGGCAAAGTAATGCAGAAGGAACTGGAATGAAGGTTGCCATCGTTACAAGAGCTTTAGCTGTCACCATTCTTCGAGATGTAATCGGCAATGTTTTGGCAAATTCTATTCCTTTTCCCTCCGAATTCAAAAGAGCGAGAGGAATCAAAAGGGCAAAAATAGCGCCCATCGAAGTTGCGACGAGCACTGTTGAAGCCCTCAAAAACTCAACATTCCAAGCTAAGAACGCTACTACTACCGTTTCAAAAACTGGAAGGACAAAAAAGAAGGCTGTAGCTGGATTTCTTGAAGTAACTCGAAGATCTTTCGTAACATAACCTTGCAAAGGACCATACGTCTTAATCTTAAAATCAATAGCTTTTGATCTGTCAATTTTTACACCTACCCCTTGAGAAATAAGCTTCACCGTGCTCAAGCTCCATTTAGTTGAAAACCACGCAGCTAAACCATAAAATACAGTAGCAACTGAAGCTCCAACCATGGTGAAAATAGGAATTGCAGAACCGGATAATTTTGAAACGACTAAACCAGCAGAAAAAGGATAAATCAAACTTAGCAGAAAGCCCAATAAAGTGTTAACACTCAGCAACGCACTATCCAAGATAGGAAGAACATAGTAGGGCACACTCAAAAGCAAACCTACTCCCATAAGCAAGCATCCCCAGAGGAAGACGAAGAAACCCCGAAAAACAGTGGTCCGCTTCGATCTACCGCCGCGCAAATAATTCTTATGAAAAACCCTTGAGAGCCACAACGCAACAGCGACAGCAAAAACAGAATTCATCAAAGAAGTAACAAACATAAGTGCAGTAGCTAAAGGAGAAGTAGTAAGGTATGCAACCAAAACAACTTGGCTTACAACAGAGCCCACCACTAAATAGTCTACTGACCTGATAAAAGAAAACAAGGTTATCAACGAAAAATCGTTTGATGAAATCGGGAGAGTCGATAACAAGACTGAAGATTCCGCTCCTACAAAAGAAGAAAGAGTTTGAATTGCATACAAGGTCATAAACCCAAAAGTAATGGCTAAACTAAGAGAAATTGAACTACTCAAACCCAACGCTGTGGAGCCGACGAAAAATGAAGTGAAAGGAATTACTGCAACTACAAGATTAAACAGTGCAATAATTAGTTTATCAAACTTGGCAATTCGTAACGCTTTCTTGCTTAGCTCAACATCATCAGCAGAGTCTTTATTGGCTGATTTTCGCCCAAAAGATCCCCACCACATCCGATTCCTTTCCTGCGCTAATGACCTGTACACTACCTCTCTGTATGGTAGACGGCTTAGGCGCCAAGCTTCAGTGA
>DATIXS010000043.1:0-8027 GCA_035518335.1 Candidatus Acidiferrum sp. | reverse complement strand
ATTAGCGGCAGCCCCGAACTTGCGTTAATCATACTTGCAGTTGTTTTTGTCAACATTTTTGTATCTATGTTCCAGGAGTCACGAGCAGAAAAAGCCATAGAAACTCTTAGGAGCTGGATGCCAGAGTTTGCAAAAGTGATGCGCGATGGGGAACTTAAAAAAATTTCAGTGAGCGAAATTGTCCCGGGTGACATAGTTGCTCTTGAGGAAGGTGACCGTGTACCTGCAGATGGACGCTTAATAGAAGCCTTTGATCTGTGGACAAACAATGTTCCCCTTACGGGAGAATCAGAACCGCAACCACGCGTAGCTGAAACTGTCAAAACTGTTGAGAAAGCTTATTTGTACGCACCAAACCTTGTTTTCATGAGCACAAGCGTCGCGAAAGGCCAAGGCAAAGCAATTGTCTATGCAACTGGAATGGATACACAGTTTGGCAAAATTGCAAATTTAACTCAAGCAATTCATGAAGAAGAGAGCCCGCTTCAAAAGGAAATCGCTTTAACCGCAAAATATGACTTCATAATTGCTCTTGCTGTTGGTGCTGTTTTCTTTATTTCAAGTTTTCTTTTCTTGCATGTCTCTCTTGGCACTGCCATTTTGTTCATGATTGGTGTAATGGTGGCTTGTGTTCCTGAAGGTTTGCAGGTTACTGTTTCCAGTGCATTAGCCATCAACGTTTTGAAGATGGTGAAGCAAAACGTTTTGGTTAAGCGGTTGTCAGCCGTGCAAACTTTAGGTAGCGTCACCGTAATTTGCACTGACAAGACTGGTACAATTACTAAAGGAGAAATGACAGTAAACAAGATGTGGGTTTATGACTACGTCGTGGATGTTGCAGGCTTAGGCTATAAGCCCGAAGGTGATTTCACCGTAAACGGTCAGCTGCTACAGCAAGGTCAAACAGGCTCTTTGGAAAAACTTATTGAAATTGCTGCTCTTTGCAATGGTGCAAAACTTGATCCTCCATCAGATAAAAACAAAAATTGGAGCGTGATAGGCGACCCAACTGACGGCGCCTTACTAGTTGCTGCTCTTAAATCCAACGTAAATGTTTTGAATGCGTTGGAAGAGAAACCGATTATCCACGTTTTGCCATTCAGTTTTGAACGCAAACGTATGAGTACAGTTCACAGTTTGAACGGTAATATTTTGATTTACACCAAAGGCGCACCAAGAAACATTTTGGATTTATGCACTAAAGTGCTTGTGGATGGGAAAGTTGAAGAGTTAAATTCGGAAAAAATGACTTGGATAGAATCACGAATTCATGAGTTTGCCACCGAAGGCTTGAGGGTTATTGCAGTCGCATACAAACAAATATTGAAAACTGAGTACACTAAAAACTCAGATCTCGAGTTTGACCTTGTTTTCGTTGGGTTATCTGCAATGCGAGACCCTCCGAGAATAGAAGTTAAAGATGCCGTTTTGAAAGCAAAACAAGCAGGAGTAAAAACAGTGATTATTACAGGAGACTACGGTCCAACCGCAGAGGCAATTGCCAAAGAAGTTGCAATTGTCGACCGCGATTGCTGCCAAGTTATCCGCGGTATAGACTTAGACGATTTAAGCGACCAAGCAGTCATTGATGAAGTTCGAAAAGGAAATGTTATTTTTGCCCGCGTAGCACCTGAGCAGAAACTTCGAATAGTTAAGGCACTCAAGTCAAGTGCGGAAATCGTTGCAGTAACAGGCGACGGCGCGAATGACGCACCCAGCCTCAAGGAAGCGGACATTGGAGTCGCCATGGGTGCTTCCGGAACAGACGTTGCACGTGAAGCCGCAGACATAGTTTTGCTAGATGATAGTTTTGCATCAATTGTTAAAGCAATAGAATCAGGCAGAGCAATCTATGAGAACATTCGCAAGTTCATCGTCTACGTGTTCTCGCACAATTGGGCAGAACTGATTCCGTTCGTGCTTTATGCAGGTTTAGGGTTTCCGTTACCTTTGCTTGTCGTTCAGGTCTTAGCTATAGATCTTGCAATAGATGTAATTCCGTCATTGGCATTAAGCAGGGAACCAGCTGAACTTGGAATCATGCAAGAGCCACCAAGAAGCATTAAAGAGAGGTTATTTACGCGCAAAGTTCTCTTACGCTCAGTATTCATCGGAGTGATTATAGCGGTTGGCGCCATAATTGGATGCTTAAACGTTTGGGCTACCGGCGGTTGGCACATCGGAATGGCTGTACCTTCAGACTGGCATTTCGGAGGAAGCTCACCTAACAACAATCCTATCTACCTCAAAGGTGTAACAATGATGTTTGCAGGCATAGTTGTAGCTCAAGCAGGAAACGTTCTTGCTTGCAGAACATCAAAGCAGTCTATTCTAAAGACAAGCCTTAAGAATAACAAATGGATAATCGTTGGCATCGCAGCTCAACTTTCTATTTTGGCATTTCTAGTTTACGTTCCGATAATGAACACATTATTCGGAACAGAACCATTGGGAATTGCCGACTGGGGATACTTGTTGTTGCTGGCTGTAATCGTTGTGTTGGCTGAGGAAATTCGAAAGTTTTTCAGCCGGAAATTCACTAAAACTGGTTCTGAATCACTAAAGATTCATGATCACACTTAGAATAGGTCATGTCAACAAAATCGTGCAGCAAAAATTTACTTCCATTTTTCAATACCTCTTCTTTGTTGAAAGGTTTTTATTACGTTAGACGCAATGTAGAGTTGATGTCTGGCAAACAATTTTTTCTAGAACGCTATGCCCAACTAGGATGGAAATTCCAAGAACCTAAACCCAAACTATCAATTAGGATAAACCAAACCAATGCAAAGGCCAAAAAAATCCCTGAAAGGCTTCGCAGTTTAGGTGTAGAACTTGAGAAAGTTCCATTTTTACAATTAGGATATTGGGTAGTTAGGTCTAAGGCTTCAGCTGGAGCAACAGCCGAATATCTGTTAGGAATGTACTCTATTCAGGAAGCTGCAGCTCAAATTCCAGTTACACTTTTCACTGCTTTACATGGTAAAATGGTGCTGGATGCTTCAGCAGCGCCAGGTGGAAAAACCGTTCAACTGGCCGACTTGATGGAAAACAGCGGAGTCATAATTGCATTAGATGTCAATAAAGAGCGCTTAGGAGTAATGGCAAATCATCTAGAGCGATGTCACATAAGCAACACAATCGTTTACAATTTGGATGCTCGGCAAGCTACAAAGCTTAACCGAACCTTTGATCGTATTTTATTGGATGTTCCCTGCTCAGGAAACTTTGCTTCTGACAGTGAATGGTTCAGCCGAAGAACCCTTGCTGACGTGGAACGAAATGCGAAGGTACAAAAAGAAATTTTGGCAGAAGCAGTCAAATGTTTAAACCCGAATGGCGAAATAATTTATTCTACTTGCTCGTTAGAGCCCGAAGAAGACGAGTTAAACATAGATTGGGCAGCCAAAAACTTGGGGCTGCAAGTTCAGAAAATTTATTGCCTAGGCATGGATGGGCTCACCGAGGTTTTCGGCAGAAAACTTGATCCGCAAGTAAAATTTTCCAGGAGAATTTGGCCAGAGAATACACAGGGCTTTTTTGTATGCAAACTAAAAAAGGTCGAGACACAATGAAGCCTTACGAAGTTTTTGCATCCCGTTTCGGTTGCAGAGTTGCTTTCAATTCTGAGTTGGTTCTTGAAAAGAACCAGCGTTATTATCTTTTGAATCCACGTACAAAGAAGGATTTGCTGGTTAACTATTATTATGCTGGTTTATACCTTGGCAAAATAAAGAACAGCAATTTCTTTCCAAGTTTCAATTTGCTAAACATGCTTGTGGGAGCCGCAGCCAATAAAATTGTAGTTGACATGAAATCAGCTTGGCTCTTTATTTGTGGACGAGACGTTTTCCGAGTAGGAATAGTGAAGGTAATGGGGTCCAAGCGGAAAGGCGACGACACTTTGGTTCTTAATGAGTTTGGTGAATGTCTTGGTTTTGGTAAAATAATGGATGATTTAGCAAGCTCAGAAGGAAAATTGGCGGTTAAAAACGTGTTGGATATTGGGGATTTTCTGCGCAGGGAAACGAGAGGACGATTTTAGTTTTTTCGTATGTATATTTTCTTGTTATTTTGAACGCGTTGGCCGTTTTAACTTGGATTTGAGGTCTTATGATCTTTTCTTAACTAGTGAACGTTCATTCAAACATTTCTGCGATATGCTTATATACGTTTATGTTTTAAGTGGATTCTCAAACATATGAATTAACATGGTGAAAGTCATGGTGGATGAACAAGTAAAGAATGCAATTGAAACTCTCAAATCAAATAATATTCGATGGGTGCACTCCGCATTTGTCGATGTCCGAGGAATCCTCCAAGATATGGTTCTGCCAGCTAGGGAATATCTAAGCGGCACAGCCTTTACGGAAGGCATAGGCTTTGACGGATCCTCAGTACGCGGTTTCAAATCCATCGAAGAATCAGACATGATCTTTATGCCTGATGCAAAAACACTCTCAATCATGCCATGGATAACCGATGAATTACAAAAAAGCGCGATAATTTTAGGTGATGCTCAAGAAGCATTCGGCGGAAAAGAACCCTCTGTCACCTGCCCAAGAGGCTACGTTGCAAAACGAGCCATAAAAGCAGCCAAAGACATGGGCTACACAGGCATATTCGCACCTGAACTAGAACACTTCGTCTTCAGCTCAATTGACCCCACAAAATTAACATGGGATCTTTGGGCGGCTCCAAAAAGTGGCGAAGGCGACGCGTGGGGAGCACCACGAGTTGTACCTGAATCGCCCGAAATCAAACCAGGCGGTTTCATCCTAAGACCCAAAGAAGCATACTACAGGACTCCACCTGAAGACACAACTGTGGCATACAGAAATGAAGTCTCACAGGTATTGGAAGATAACTTTGGATTAACAATTGAAAAACACCACCATGAAGTAGCCACAGTTGGTCAAGTTGAAATTGACTACAAATACGGTGAACTTCTGGAAACAGCCGACAGAGCACTATTCTTCAAGTTCGTTGCAAAAAACATCGCGAAAAAATATGGCTTAATCGCTACCTTCATGCCTAAACCAATTTACCTAGACAACGCTAGCGGAATGCACGTTCACTCCAGCCTATGGAAAGACGGAAAGAACATAATGTACGATGGAAAAGATGAATATGCTGAACTAAGCCAAATTGGCAGGTATTATGTAGGCGGAATCTTGGCCCACGCAAAAGCATTAACTGCAATATGTTGCCCAACAGTAAGCAGCTACAAACGACTTGTGCCAGGATTTGAAGCACCAATCTACGTTATGTGGAGCCGACGCAACCGATCATCCCTCGCAAGAATACCTCTGTACTATAAAGGAGCGGGCTTTGCAGCACAGAAACGAGTTGAATACAGAGGAGTAGATCCATCATGCAATCCGTACTTAGCGTTCGCATGCATCATGAAAGCTGGTCTTGACGGAATCAAAAAGAAACTTGATCCAGGCGACCCAGTAGACGAAGACGTTTATAAACTAAGCAAGGCAAAACGCAAAGAACTAGGTATACAAGAACTTCCAACAACACTCAAAGACGCACTGGACGAAATGGAAGGCGACGAACTTATCAAAGAAACCCTTGGCAACCACGTGTTCGAGGCGTTCATTGAACTAAAAACAAACGATTGGAACCAATACTGCCTATATGTATCGCCTTGGGAAATAATGAAATACCTCGACTACTAGTCGAGTATTTCTCTCTCTTCTTTGTCATATATAAAAAAGGGAAAAGAATAACGTAGAGTTTTCAAAAAAAAGCAAATTAAAAAGGTTTAAGCAGTTTCCATTTCTTTTTGGGCTGCCTTTTCCATATTTGCTTCTTGTTGGGGTTTAGTTTCAAGTTGATTTTCCATCATTTTTTCATCTGCAGATTTTATTGCGCTTGCAGTCAAGAATGCAACTACAAATGAAACAACAGCGGCAACCAGGTAAGGAATCATTGAAGCGACGACGCTTAGTCGAATGAAGTTAACAGGAGCGGCCGACGTATACTGAAGAAGATCTATTTCGTAACTTAAAACTGCAACAATCGCTGCAAATATTATGAATACAATCCCCGAGGTCAAGAAGATCTTATGTATAGTTTTCAAGTAACTTATTTGTCTTCACCAGATATCTCTCTAACGTATGTTTCCTCTTTAAGCCTTGCTATTTCGAACTGAATCCGTAGTTTCAAAAAATGGTTATTTCGCGAGTCCGTGAAAACATTAGATGTTTTAATAAGATATGACTTTCACCGACAGGTTGCTGAACATTAGATATATTTACCCAAAGAGCTCTATTAATTAAATAGTTAATCAAACGCTAATCATTAGGTGAAAGAAAATGAAAAATTTCAAAGACGCTACATGGAAAGAAAATGTTACAAAAGTAATCCAGCAAATACAAGAACAAGAAATAAAATTCATCAGACTTCAATTTACCGACATTAATGGCATGCTAAAGAATTTAGCAGTAAGCGGAAAAAACATCGAAACCATTTTTGAAAATGGCCAATCCTTCGATGGCTCTTCCATAACAGGCTACAGGCCCATTGAAGAATCAGACATGGTGTTGTACCCAGACCCAACTACATTTGCGGTTTTGCCTTGGCGACCGAAAGAAAAATCTTCTGCAAGGTTACTTTGCGATATTTACACTCCTCAAAATAAACGCTTTGACGGGGACCCACGATTCGTTCTTGAACGAGCGACGGAGAAGGCAGCAAAAGCAGGTTACACTTTCATATGCGCTCCTGAACTTGAATTCTTCATAGTAAAAGAAAGTGAAACTGGCGGCTTGCCTACACCAATAGATATGGCTGGCTACTTCGATTTTCACCCAGGCGACTTAACGGATGACCTACGACGTGAAATTGCTGATACCGCCGAAGCTTTCGGAATAGAAATAGAGATCTCACATCACGAAGTTGCACTAGGACAAAACGAAATTGACTTCAAATATGACGAGGCATTGAAAACAGCTGACAGAACAATTACAATGAAAATGTGCGGAAAAGTGGTTGGTGCACGAAACGGTTACATTACAACATATATGCCTAAGCCATTTGCAGGCATTAATGGTTCAGGTATGCATACTCACATGAGCCTTTGGAACAAAAATGTGTCTCAAAATCTTTTCTATGAAGACGATGAAAAGAACGGTTATCTTTCAGATTTGGCAAGAAACTTTATCGGTGGACAACTAGCCCATGGCAGAAAAATGTGCGCGATTCTTGATTCATGGCCAAACAGCTTCAAGCGATTAGTACCCGGCTACGAAGCACCAGTATATCTTGCTTGGGCACATAAGAATCGTTCACCACTTATTCGAGTGCCAAACTTTGGCGGAAGAAAAAATGCTGCAAGATGCGAGATCCGCTGCCCTGACGGCGCAGGAAACCCATACCTACAGTTTGCAGTGTTGCTGGCAACTGGTTTAGATGGTATCAGAAACCAAATAGACCCAGGCGAACCGGTGGAGCTAAATGTTTATCATATGACATATGAAGAACGCAAGGAACGAAACATCGTTTCACTACCTGAATCACTGAAAGAAGCCTTAGATGAGTTAGAAACCAGTGATTTAATACGCGAAACACTCGGCGAAACAGCATACATAAACTTCCTAACTGAAAAACGAAGAGAATGGGATCTCTATCGAACCCAAGTAACTGAGTGGGAAGTCAACCGCTACATCAAACGACTCTAAGCCTAAACAGCTTTCTTTCTTTTCTTTGTTTTTTTGCTTGTTTGAACAGAATGTAATCACAATTTCTTATCTTAGTGAACTACTTGTGATTTAACAGAGGTGAGAATTTTTTATGGATATGGACCAAGATTTAGACCCATTAATGAGCGCTTCAAACGTTTACGAATTTATAAATGAAAGCAATCGAATGCGCATTCTTAAAGTAACTTTCAAGCCAGGTGACACCGCTAAAATGCATCATCATCCAGAACACATGGCATACGTACTCAAAGGCGGAAGACTAAGACTAAAATCTGAGGGCAAGACACAAGAATTAAATTTGAAAGAGGGCTCGGC
>DATIXS010000042.1:0-11352 GCA_035518335.1 Candidatus Acidiferrum sp. | reverse complement strand
TCTGGAGCCATGGTAACCCAGTCGACGTTTTAGGCGATGCGCGGTCGGAGCGTTATAAAGCCGCGGTTGAAGCCTGCTTAAACGACGAAAACATCGATGGAATTCTAATTATTTTCACGCAGCAGGCAGTTTCAGAATCAGTTGAAATAGCCAAAAACATAGTTGAACTCGTACGTGGTAAATCTTACCAGAACAAAACCATCCTAACATCGTTTATGGGTTTTGGCGCAGTGCAGGAAGCCAACAGCATCTTAAACGCAAACAACATCCCTACGTACTCTACGCCCGAACAAGCCATCCGAACATACATGTACATGTACAACTACCAAGCCAACATCGACTTGCTCTACGAAACACCCGAAGAACTACCGGTTGACGCGGCGCCTCCAAAACGGCCAATAATGGCGATACTTAGAAACGCCGCGTTCGAAGACCGCGAAGTCTTAACTGAGGATGAAGCTAAAAAAATACTCAAATACTATAATTTTCCAATCGTAAGAACTGCAGCCGCCAACAACGTCGAAGAAGCAGTTACGTTTGCCCAAGAAATGGGCTTCCCAGTCGTACTAAAGATTCTATCACCCCAAATCATCCATAAAACTGACGCAGGTGGAGTAATCCTAAACATTAGTTCACCAAACGAAGTCCGCGAAGCCTTCGAAGTACTAATCCAAAGAGCCACAGCATACAACCCAAACGCCCAAATAATCGGCGTCACCGTCCAACCTATGATCGAGAAGAAAGGCCAAGAAATAATTATAGGCGGAAAAACCGACCCTGTTTTCGGACCAGTAATACTGTTCGGCATGGGCGGTGTTGGAGTTGAACTTTTCAAAGATTACGCAATCGGTCTTCCACCATTAAATACAACTCTAATTCACCGGATGATGGAAGAGACAAAAGTCTATCGTTTACTAAAGGGATATCGTGGTTCACCAGCAGTTGACCTTAAGAAACTCGACGAAACTCTGCTACTTTTCTCTCAATTGCTAGTTGATTTCCCACAAATAAAAGAAATTGATATCAACCCATTATTAATCAGCGAGAAAGAAGCGTGCATACTTGATGCTCGTATTGTAATTGACAAAGATGCAGTTTGTCATAAATTTGAGCCACATGAGCACATGGTTATTAGTCCTTACCCCAAAAAAGACGAAAAGCTTTGGCAACTAAAAAACGGTCAAGAAGTTCTTCTTCGTCCCATAAAACCAGAAGATGAACCTATGTGGCTGGAAATGTTCCAAAGCTTCTCCGAAGAATCAATACGCTACCGATTCTTCCAAATGCTCAAAGATACCCCACATGAAGTCCGAGTCCGCTATTGCAACGTCGATTATGACCGAGAAGTCGCCATTGTATCCGAAATGGATGAAAAAGGTAAAAGGAAAATACTCGGTGTCGCTCGCGTTAGCCTTGAATCTGATGGAAGAAGCAGCGAAATGGCTTTTATCGTAAGTGATTATTGGCAAGGTTTAGGTTTAGGTACTAAAATGGTTGATTACGTGCTTGATATTGCAAAAGAAAAAGGCGTTGAAAACGTGTATGCAATCATGCTGCCCGACAACTATAGAGCTTTGAGCCTTACAAAGAAAATGGGTTTCACCATTGAATACTTAAGCGACGGTACTGTCAAAGCGTCACTTAACTTGAAAAACGAAGACATTGATATAAGATGCCCCGTTACAAGTCCAGTAGTAAAGTTGCCTGAACCTCCACATGAACAACCTAAGCAGATAATAACAGCGATTCGAGAAGAAAACAAGAAAGAAGCCAAAGCACAGCAAGAGCTAACGCCGGCATAACTTATCAAAAATATTCTTAACTTTCTTTAAATTAATAAAAAAAGCAGACGTAAATGTCCGCTTAGGGTTCTTATACAAAATGAACTTTAATCGCGTGCGTGGAGCAGGAAATGCATGGATCATAAGCTCTAACTAACATTTCCAAAGTTAACTCAATTTCTTTATCAGATTTATCGAGAATCTTAGGAAGAAGCGATTGCATATCTAATTCGATGTTTCCGTGATTTTGATTCGTTGGGATTATGCAGTTAGCTTTTGTGCAATATCCTTTGTCGTTATAGGTGTAGTCATGGAACAATATTCCTCTTGGGACTTCAACGGCTCCGACTCCACGGCCAGCTTTAACTTTAATTTCTGGGTTATTGTATTCTGGTTGGCTCTTTAAGCCTGCAGCTTCTATTTCATTGATCAATCTAATTGAGTCTTCTAAGCTGTTAACAACCTCTACTAGCTGCGCGATATTGTTCATGAATGGGTTATGGCATACGGGTTTGAAGTCGAACAATTCAGCTGTTTCTTTAGCCATTGGTGAAAGCTTGTCATAGTTTAGGTTGAATCGCGCAAGTGCTCCAACCATGTAGGATTCACGGGCGTGTTTTGCTCGTTTGGCAGTGGATATAGGTACAATGTATTCGTTCGTGAATGCTAAATATTCATTTACTGGAGCTCCGCTGGTATCAGTTGAGCCAATTTTTCCATCATATAACGCGTACTCATCGGGGCTGGTTAATCCAATGAACTCTGTTTCTCGAACGAAATCAGGCAGTTTAGGCGCCAAACTCTTGATCAATCCTGCGACTGCTTGAACGTCTGGAATAGATCCTTTAAGTTTCTCTCTAACAGCTGTTAATTCTTTGATTGACGGAATTTTTGAGAACCCGCCAGGGATTAGCCTTTGCGGGTGTGTCGTTCTTCCGCAGAGCAAATCTGACATTTCATTGGCTAATCTGTGTAAGCGTAGAACTGTTTTTACTTCTTTCGGGTTTGAGGATGCAAGCGGGATAACTGAGCCTACTCCTAACAAATCAGGCAGTACGAGGAATCCTAAATGCAAAATGTGACTTTGTAGGTTTTCTCCGTGAAGCGCTAGTTTTCTAAGTTTTAGGTCTTGGTCACTTATTTTTATTCCCATGGCTGCCTCAGTCGCCTTAAGCGATGCAAGTGTGTGTCCTATTGAGCAGATTCCGCAGATTCTGGACGTAACATGATGTAACTCGCTATATGAGCGGCCCACAACCATGGCTTCAAAGAATCTGGGCGCTTCCGGAATAGCCCACTCACATTTTTCAATTATTCCATCTCGTACGTTCACATAGATGTTACCATGTCCTTCAACACGGGTAACATGATGCACTTCTAGATTTAGTTCACGCTCTTTCATTTTTTCCTCTCCTGCCAACCAAAATATAAACTAAACTTACTAATCGCGTCATTCACAGTCAAACCATTTTTGATTAAGACTTCTTTTTCAGAATTCTCATTTGGATTATCAACAAGACCTCTGCATCCCCAACAAATCGTTCCTTCGTTTACACAGCAAGAGTTGCAGCCTGCACGCGTGACTGGTCCTACGCAGAATTGACCTCTTTCAAAAGCACAAACATTTTCGTTCTTTTTGCATTCAACGCAAACAGGGTATGTGGGTATATCCGGTTTCTTTCCAAGTAACAGCGCCTTAACGACATGAAGGAACTCATCTTTGGTCATTGGGCATCCATAAACGTAGGCGTCAACAGGGATTACTGCATCAATCGCCCTCGCAGCATAAGCGTCAAAGAGTTTTGCGCTGTCTCCATAAACTGTTTTTTTAACATCATCTAATTCTTTGTAGTTTCTTAGCGAGTTTATGCCGCCGATTGCTGCGCATGAACCGATTGCAACTACAACTTTGGCGTTCTTTCTGATTTGTCTTAATCTGTCTTCGTCTTGCAGTCTTGTACAGGATCCTTCAACGAAAGCTATATCATAGTTATCGCTGTGCTCTTTCATGACTTCCCTAAAGCTTACCACTTCTACTTGGTCAAGAAGACCAAGTATATCTTCTTCCAAATTGGCGATTTGCAATTGGTCGCCTTCGCAACCCGCGAAATCAAAGAATGCTACTTTTGGTTTCATTTAAAGCGCCTCCGGAATTCCTCTAATCTTTGAATAATTAAACACCGGTCCATCTTTACAAACGTAAACTTGGTTAATTTGGCAGTGACCGCATTTTCCAACTCCGCATTTCATTCTTCGCTCTAAAGAGATTATTATATGGTCGTCTGGGAGGTTTCTCTTTTTTAAGTCAGCGATGACGAACTTGTACATGATTGGTGGACCGCAAATTACAGCATAAGTTTTTTCAGGATCAATGTTAACTTGCGGAATCAGAGTAGTAATTACGCCTAAATTGCCTGACCAATTTTCATTTTCAGGGCACATGTTGACTGTGGGTTTGTATTCAACGTCGTTTCGGTTACCAAGAGCGATGAGTTCATCAGCGAAAAGTAGTTCCTTTGGTTCTTTGCACCCGTACAACAGAGTAACTTGGCCGTAATCTTTTCGGTTATCAAGAACATAGTTGAACAGTGACCGCAAAGGTGCCAGTCCAAGGCCGCCTGCTACGAAAAGTAAGTCTTTGTTTTTCAAAAATTCTGGGTCAAATCCATTTCCAAATGGTCCCCTTACTCCAACTTTGTCGCCGACGTTAAGAGTATGTATCTTGGATGTGACGCTGCCTAATTTACGGATGCATACTTCAAACGTGTCCTTCTTTGTTGGAGGCGAAGAAATAGAAATTGGAGCTTCACCGATTCCAAAAACGGAAACTTCTACAAATTGACCTGGTTTGTGACCTAGCGGTAAACCATTATCTAACTTGATTTCGAATAACGTTTCATAGGCGGTCATAGGCTGTTTCCTTATTATTGTTGCAAGTGTAGGAACATAATCTATGTTTCCATCACTCACGATCTTAATGTCCTTTGTTGAGGCTGCTGTTACTTGCATTCCGCTGCTTTGGCTTTCATGGTACATATCGTTGAATAGGTTGACTGGATTAGCAATGTCAGGAAGACAGTTTGAAGAGCACCTGCCGCAACCTACGCATGAAACAAATCCAAATCGATCAAAAAGATACTTTCCTTTCTTGAAATATCGATGCCGATACCTTGTTGGCCTTGTCGGACGGAAGTTTTCACCCGAAGCAACTTTCGCAAAGTCTTCAAGTAAGCATCCATCCCAAGTTCTTACTCTTTCACCTTGTTGAAGTGTCAAATCAGGATCGTCTTTAACATCAAAGCAATAACAAGTTGGACAAACAAGGACGCAAGAACCACATGCTAAGCAGTTCTCTGAGTGTTTCTCCCAAAAAGTGCTTTCTCCATAACTTTTGCTTAACATTTCAGGAATTAACTCTGTTGGGCAATCCAGCTTTTGCTGAGTCATCGTCATAATTTCCCGCTTTTTGTTAGCAACCGCCTGAATATCTCTTGCAAGAGCGTTACTGACGTTTTTTGCATACTTATCTAAAAGCTTCTCACCTTTTGGCGAGCCAATATTGATTGCGTATCTGTTTCCAAGGTCCGTGAGCATAAGGTCATAGCCATATTCTACAGTGGCAGAGCCCATGTAAGGTGCAAAACACCACTTTGACATTTTTTGAATATTTACTCCAATGATTATTGAAGAGTTTCTTTTCTCAAAATAATAGGGGTCTGATTTTGTTTCGCTGAAAATTTCGTCCATGTGAAGAAGAGCTACAATGTCATATGGGTGAACTCCAATTATTACATTTGAGGGCTTGTTTTCAGATAGATTTTTTGATGAAAAACCGGTTCCTACATTGTATGTTACTAATGTTTCTCTTTGAGGGAAGAAATACTTTTTTGGTGGGAGAAGAGTAACGTCATAATCCATTCGCAGTTCACTAGCTGTTTCCAGGGGTCCAAAAGCGAATTTGCCACCTTTGGCTTTGACGCCTATTACGTTCAAGGAACCGTCATTAATCATTGCATTAACAAACTCTGTAAAGTTTTCTTTTGATATTAACCGCATTTTTAACTCCTTACCGCTTGCTCAGAGTAAGCAATTTACTTTCTACTTAGAACAAGAAATGCACTTAGAGCCATTTAATTCTTTCTAAAAAAAGGAAAACGCAAAAAGAAATTGTCGTTCTTCAGATTTGTCTTCTAAATAATAGTCGCTTCTTTCAATATTCTTGCTATAAACGTAGAAGAATACATAAGACTTTACTGAAGATTTATGTATTTGAGTAGGGCATTCAAATTAAAATAAGCACTCATTGTGCTACTACCTGTCAAAGTGAATACATGTGACTGAGACAGCATCAACAACTCCAACAGGCAAAGAGCCGATAAAAGCTTCTGAGCTAGATCCAACATTCAAGTATGAACTTGTGAAAATGCACGGAAGCGAAAAAATACTTAAGTGTTTTCAGTGCGGAACATGTACTTCAGATTGCCCCGTAGCAAGGTACAGTGATAGCTATCGTCCGAGAACCCTGATTCATATGGCTCAACTTGGTCTTCGGGATCGTGTGCTCAAAAGTGATACATTATGGTTATGTGCCGCATGTTTTACATGCACAGATCGATGTCCTCAAGACGTTGAAGTGGCAAGTGTTATTCGTGTGTTTCGCAATTTAGCAATTGAAAAAGGATGTGTACCTCAGGTTTTCAAAGATCAAGCCTCAAGTCTACTTGAATCAGGTTACGCTTACAAAATTCCTGAATTAAGAATAAAAAAACGTGAATCCCAGTGTTTACCTCCACTTCCAAAAGGCAATCCTGAAAAAGTGAAAAAAATACTTAAGGGGGTAAAATTCGTAGAAACCATCCAAAAACCAGTTGGAGGCCAACCAAGTGGGCAATAAATTTCTTATTTTTCTTGGATGTGCTATCCCTTATCGCGTTTCAGCTTACGAGATTTCCGCCCGTAAAGTCCTGGCTAAACTAGGCGTTGAACTGGTTGAAATGCTAGAATTCAATTGTTGTGGCTTACCTTTAGATCCGGTAAGTCATGAGACAATGCTTATTTTAGCGGCAAAAAACTTGGCCTTGGCAGAACAAACGGGACTAAACATACTTACTCTTTGTCCAGGCTGCGCTGGTACACTCAAGAAAGTCAACAAAATTCTAAAAGAGGATAAAACACTCAAAGACCAAATTAACGGGCACCTGAAAGAAATAGGATTAGAATTCAAAGGAACCATAGAAACAAAACATCTACTTCAAATGCTCAAAGAGGACGTTGGTATAGAAAAAATCAAAGCATCCATCGTGAAACCGCTTACTATGCTTAAAGTCGCTGAACACAATGGCTGCCATATCCTAAGGCCGAAAGAATATATTGGTTTTGATGATCCTGAAGATCCGCAAACATTAAAAATGCTAATTGAAGCTACAGGCGCTACATGTTTAGATTACATTGATGAAACAGAATGTTGTGGGGCTCCAAGCGTCGGAGTCAGCGACAAAATTGCATTGCAACTTGCAAGAGACAAACTAAATCATGTTAAAATGGTTGAAGCCCAAGCCCTAGTTACGATTTGCCCTTTTTGCCACATAATGTATGATACAAACGAATTGCGAATAGAGAAAATGTTTAATGAAGCATATGGTATTCCAATTCTCCATTACCCACAACTACTCGGGTTAGCAATGGGCTTAACACCTGAAGAATTAGCCTTCAACGAACTGCGAGTAAACGCATCAAAAATACTAAAACAAATAAATGAGGAAGTAAACAAGCAATGAGCGACAAATTAAAAATAGCCTTTTACTGGGCTGCAAGCTGCGGCGGCTGCGAAATAGCCGTCTTAGACTTAAACGAAAAAATCCTTGACGTAGTGGCATTAGCCGACATTGTTTTCTGGCCAGTAGCCGTAGACGTAAAATACAAAGATGTCGAAGCAATGCCCGAAAAATCCATCGATATTACATTTTTTAATGGATCAATCCGCAACTCAGAACAAGAACATATGGCAAAAGTACTGAGAGAAAAATCCAAGATCCTTGTTGCTTTCGGTTCCTGCGCTCACCAAGGAAGCGTTCCTGGATTGGCAAATCTAAACGACAAAAAAGAAATTTTCGATCAAGTATACATGAAAGACTTATCAAACGTTAATCCAAAATCAACTACTCCTCAAACTCAATCCAAAGTCAAAGAAGGAACCCTCAATATCCCTGAATTCTACGACACAGTAAAAACTCTGGCACAAACTGTAGATGTAGATTATTATCTTCCAGGTTGTCCTCCACCAGTCAAACTAATCGCTGCTGCAATTGAGGCTATAAAGTGTAATAAACTTCCGACAAAAGGTTCGGTGCTTGCACCGCTCAAAGCAGTATGCGACGAATGCCCAAGAAAACGAGAAAACAAGAAAATCGGCAAAATCTACCGAGTTTACGATAAAACACCAGAACCAGAAAAATGTCTTCTAGAACAAGGCATTCTCTGCCTAGGTCTAGCAACCAGAAGCGGCTGCGGAGCTCAATGCTTAAACGTTGACATGCCATGCACAGGTTGCGGCGGACCAGCTCCAAACGTTCCAGATCAAGGAGCAGCAATGATTTCTGCTTTAGCTTCAATTCTCGGATACGATGGAGAGCCAGGCAAAACCAAATATACAGAGAAAGAGATTGAAGAATTATTGAGCCAAGTGAAAGATCCTGTTGGCACATTCTTCATGTATAGTTTGCCTGCATCGATTCTTAAAAGAAAGGTGATTAAAAAATGAAAGAAATAATTATTGATCCAATCACTCGTCTTGAAGGCCATGGAAACGTATCCATCTTCCTCAATGACAAAGGTGATGTAGAAAACGCCTATCTTAAAATTCCAGAATTAAGAGGATTCGAAAAATTCTGCATTGGCAGAAAAGCTGAACTTATGCCCCAACTAACTTCCAGAATCTGCGGTGTCTGCCCAGTTGCTCATCATTTTGCAGCAACTAAAGCTTTAGACGCAGCATTCAATGTTGAACCTCCCTTAGCTGCTAAAAAACTTCGCGAACTAATGTACAGTGCTTACTATATTTACGATCACACGTTACACTTCTACTATCTTGGAGGACCAGATTTCATAGTTGGACCCGATTCTCCGCCAGAAAAACGAAACATACTCGGAGTAATCGAGAAAGCCGGCATGTCCGTCGCAAAAGAAGTCATAAAACACAGAGCTTATGGACAAAGAATAACCGAGATCATCGGAGGAAAAGCGACCCACCCAGTTTGCGGACTACCAGGCGGAATGTCAAAAGCATTAACTGAAACAAATAGGCAAGAAATAGAAACAATGGCTGCCTCATGCGTAAACTTCGCTCAATTCACACTTAAGATTTTTCATGACATCGTTTTAGGCAACCCTCAATATGTTGACATGATTAAGAGCCAAGCCTACACTATGCCGACCTATTACATGGGCACCGTTGACCAAAACAACAAAGTTAACTTTTACGATGGAAAAATCCGTGTAGTTGACCCAATAGGAAAAGAATTCCTCAAGTTCGAACCAAAAGATTACCTCAATCACATAGGCGAACATGTAGAAGAATGGACATATAGCAAATTCCCATACCTCAAAGCAATCGGCTGGAAAGGACAAGTTTCGGGTGCAGACAGCGGTGTTTACCGCGTAGGTCCTCTTGGACGCTTAAATGCTTCTGACGGCATGGCAACACCACTTGCACAAGCAGAATACGAAGTTATGTACAAAACACTAGGCGGCAAACCAGTTCACAGCACACTCGCCTTCCACTGGGCACGCCTAATCGAATTACTCTACGCCACCGAAAGAACAATGGAGTTAGTCAAAGACCCAGAAATCACAAGTACAAACGTACGGAACAAACCAGGCGAACCAACCGAAGGTGTAGGCATCACTGAAGCTGCAAGAGGCACACTAATTCATCACTACACCTTAGACAAAGAAGCATTACTCAAAGACGTAAACCTAATTGTTGCAACAACAAACAATTATCCAGCCATTTGCATGAGCATACGCGACGCAGCGAACGGCTTAATTCACGGTGGTAAAGTTGACCAAGGCATATTAAACAAGGTTGAAATGGCTTTCAGAGCCTACGATCCATGCTTTGGATGCGCAACACACGCTGCAGTTGGACAAATGCCTCTCACTGTTGAAGTTTATAATGCTCAAAAACAATTAGTCAGCTCTGTATCTCGATAGTTTAGCCCATTTTTTTGGAAATTTTTCTTTTTAGATTTATTTCAAAAACCCTAACATTTTAGGGTAAAACCTTATGTTAATAAATCATATTATTATCGTGGAAGCTTGAGATTTAAGATGCAACCGCAACAACCTAATCCAGAACATAAGAGGATGAAACGAGAGAAGAAAACAATTGGTTATATGGTTGATATCTATTGCAAAGGACACCACAACACTCATGGTGAGCTTTGTTCTGAATGTAAAGAATTCAAAGAATATGCATTCATGCGTCTTGACAAATGTCCATTTCAAGACAAGAAGAGCACGTGCGGAAAATGCATTATACACTGCTATCGACCAGACATGAAAGAGAAAGTAAAGAAAGTGATGCGTTATTCGGGTCCGCGAATGCTTCTACCTCACCCAACTCTGGCCTTGCATCATGCCTGGGATAGCCACCGAAAAGCGCCAAAGCTAGCAAAGAAGACAAATAACTAAATTCTACTATTGCAAAACAGATATAGCAAATTTTCTTTTATTCAGCTTTTGTTGTGGCAAGCTTTTTCTGTCTTTAAAGCTTATTTTGTTTTATTGGTGCTTCTATGGGTAATAAAATCGAAAAAGGTCTGGCAAACTGGTTTGTAGACGCAAATAAGGTTGTTATTGCAGGTATTGGCAACCCGATCCGTACGGACGACTACGTAGGATTATATATAGTTGAAAAATTAAAAGGAAGATTGCCCCAAACCGTTTATTTATTGGAAGCTGAGACAGTTCCAGAGAGTTACTTGCTAGACATAGAAGAGTTTCATCCATCACACGTCCTCTTGATCGACGCTGCTTTTTTAGGTTTAACGCCCGGTCAAGTTAGCCTTGTTGATCCCATGAATATTAACGATTATTCGGCTGTTACAACGCATTTGTTACCAATGCGGATTTTCTGTGAGTACATTAAGCAAGCGACCGGTGCAAAAATTACTTCCCTTCTAATCGAACCAAAAAGCATGGAGTTTGGTGAAGGCTTAACGGAGGAAGTTCAAGCTTCTGCAGAGAGGTTAATAAAAACATTAACTAATTTGCTTGGCTAGCCTTCTTTTCTTTTAAAAACATAGTTGGTTGTAAGTACTTCTTTGCCAAGTGACAAGCTAACTTCCTTGAGTTCAATTTGGTTTTTTGTAACCCATTTTGCTGTTATCTTTTCTTCTAATTCCTGGTCTTCAAAAGTTCCTCTCCAATATACTTCAAGAGTATTTTCATTAGTCCAGTCGCCAACATGATCATGTGCTTCGCCTTCTGAGTTGATTCCGAAAAGATGCACCTTACCAGTTGCTCGGTCAAAACTCCAAAGATCATTCTCGTAGTAATCGTCGTAGCCTTC
>DATIXS010000041.1:0-4091 GCA_035518335.1 Candidatus Acidiferrum sp. | reverse complement strand
CCAACCAGCACTGCAAGAACTTGGGAACCCTATGCCGTAATCACGACAGACTCTAACAACATGGCTTTCTACCGGAACTTCTGGTCTGGAACATACGTAGAATTCCCAGGTCCGCACTACGCACCAATATTCGTTGCCACTGACAACCTCATACTCGTTTCCAGTTGGACTCTGCGAATCACCTGCCACGGCGACGATGTCTACGTTAACCTAGCAGCACCTCAATTAGTCGAGAACCCTCGGGGACTGTACTTCACAATTCCAGCGTTTTGCTTGAAACTAGATGGATATTACCCTTGGATTCACTCAACAGATACGGTCAGCATGACAGGCTGGTACGGAGCATCAGGCTATACATTGAATGAAGATCGTTGGGGCTTTAACGCAAATGGAGATTTCACTAGCTTAGCATGGAGTTACGATTGTACACCCGTTTCTGATGGCAGAGTCACGGCGTTTGGAATCGACACTTTCTATCCCCCAACCACGTAATGAGAAAGATGAAGCCCATTCTCCCCAACTTTTTTATTTTATGTGAAAAAGACGATGATAATCTGCCGAACCGAGATTAACTCGAGAAATGAGAGCGTTTCCCAGAATCTTGGGCTTTCACGGAATGAACGAAAAAAGAGTTGAAAAATCATGAAGGAGGTGAAAAAATGAAAAAGAAAGTCACGTTAATAATACTCGCACTAGGTTTCGCAATGCTATTTGCAGCACTTGCGCCCGCGTTGGCATGCCCGCCTAAATGCTTTAGCTTCACTGCAGGATCGGTAGCTGTCTCCAACCCAAGCGTTCCAGGCAAAATAATTCCGACAAATAACGGCGTAATTGGAGTAGGCACGGGAATAATTGATTATGGTTATTCAAGCATTTTGGGTTACGGAGTAGCCAATGAAAAGGACTGGTATTACTATAACACTGACCCTTCTTCTCCGGCATTTCTAACTGGCCCTGGAGTATCAACAAGCATATCATCAATTGACAAAGAGCAAAATATCTACACGTTTAATGGTCTTGGCCTTTGGACTTACACTGGACCAACTTTCACTTACAACGGCCCAACTTGTGATGCCGCAGTTCATGGAGCAGTGATAACCACTGGAGAAGCATTCTTCAGCGTCTTAGTAACTGGCACAGGAACCATTCAATATACATCAGGACCTTGGGCTAGCGAAACTGCAGTGGACACGTGGGCAGGAGTTAGCTTCATAGATGGAAGCGGAATTTACAGCGCGACAGCCTATGTGCATTAGATAACAAAGGTGGATTGGCAGTCGTGTAATCCCAATTTTTTTGAAAAGACACGCATAGCTTTCCAGAAAATGAAAGTCATAGAAGAAAATCACGATCTAAGAAAAAAGGGGTCCGAAACAAGTGAACAAATGAAATTGAAAGATCACATAAGGAGGTGAAAAAATGATGAAGAAAACAATCAAAACTACTGCTACAGTAGCGATAATATGTGTTCTAGCACTAACCTTGGCCGGTACTCCAGCCCTCGGGTGTGTTCAGCAAAATCAATCCATAGTCAATGTGACTGTTCGCGGAAACGTTGTTAATTATGCTGATCTCGGAGGCTTAGTTGTTAGTCTTGACATCTCAGCCTCAGGATTTTGCAAGGCATTAGTTGGATTTGGAGTGATGCAAGATGAAATGTGCGGAAAATCTACATTTGTAATTTCAGGTTCAATCTGTGGCAACATCTTAGAATTCTCAGGCTGGATTGTGAGAAACGTCGGTGGCCCAGGAGCAGCCCTGAAGGGTACACCCGTAAGCATCATTGCAAACCTTAAATCTGGAGAGTTGACGTACACGTTTGGACCAGTTACCTCGATACCAGGCAATCCTACATTTGTCTTCGAAGGATCAGGCAAGGTAGTAGTAGTTCGTTAGTTGCTGTGCCGCCGACAAAATCAACTTACCTTTTTTCATGTTTCAGTTGTTTTCGCGAATCGTTACCAGAATAGAAAGCAGTCAATCAACAAAAAACAGCTTGCTACCACCAACTTGCGAAAAACATCGAAAGCAGGAGTTTGAAATGAAAAGCATTATGAAATCAAGGAGTCAATAAGGGAGATTAAAGAAATTGAAGAAGACCAGAAAAATCATACTAAGTAAAATTTACATACCTACCACATCCTCCGGGCTTGTATCTGAAGTTTTGAAAGCGTGTGCTTTCATTGGAGATATGGATTGCCATAAACAGCGAAAGGTTGCGCCATTAAAAAAGAGCGTGCAACAAAAAATATTAAAACAATAAATCAAAAAATCCAAAAATTGGAGGTGTAAATCGTGCCAAAAGTGTTTTGGGGTTCTTCTGTTGAAATTAATCCTGACGGCAAATATTTAGCGATGAACGTCGACATGGAACGCAAACATGCTTGGTCATTTTTCAGTTTTCTCAGACAGGCACAAACCATGATTCCTGAATTGCGCGAATCAAAAGGAATTATAGGCTATTCAGGCAATGCGGAAATGATTTTTGGAAAAAAAGCTAGATTCTTTTCTGTGTGGGAAAGCGAAAGAGACCTGTATCGTTTCGCTCAAAGTCAATCACACTCTAAAGCAATGGTGAAGTTTAAGCCTGCTGCAAGCCACTTTAAGCTCGTCAAGTGGGAAATCTCTGGTTCTGATATTCCCAAAAAATGGAAAGGTGCTCTAGAAGTAATTCCTTCTTCAATGGTTCCTCAGGAATAATGCGACAGAACATTCCGTTGAATACGGACCTCTTTCTTTTTCAAAAAGCTAGTTTGTGTTTGATAATAATTATTGATTGGACAGCGTTCCAACATTAGCGATCGGTAACAATTACAGTCTCTAACATAAATTATCTGATTTTACTGGCAAATTGGTGCTAGGATCCCCCCTCCTGGCGCCATTTTGCCAGTTAGAGTTATTTGGCATGCTATCAAAATGCGAGTAAAACGCTGCCCTTTCAATCGCAAACAAGCCATATATCGATAGCAAAGTGATAGCATCAGAAAATTATTTGAAGAGAGTTTGAACCTAATCCGGGATACTGAGAGCTCTCGTAGTCAAGTATATGAAAAATCGTCAAAGCTCTTTGGGAGCTTAGAAATCTTAAGCTGCCGAGCCAGAAAAGTTATGCTAAGAAAATCAACCTCTTAAGCAAAAACATTGACTTAGATAATCCATTTGAAACTGAGAAATACATCTTATCGCTCAACAATGCAAACAAGTACACAAGTCAACTTTGCTCTATGCATACCAGCATTACTGTTTAGCGAATAAGATAACGTGGGTTCAGCCAAGAATTAAGTGTCAATCTGCGCCCATTATTGTTCCGACCGAAGAAAGAATTGACAAAATAATCGGATGATGTTCACTCAAATATATCATAACTTTTCAAATTTTTGGCTATTCCAAATTGTTTAGGAGCCAAATGGTTGTTTGTTTGGTATAACCTTGATTTTACACACAAAATGCTAAATAGAAAATTCACGAATGAGTGATAAGACTCTTTCGAGGAATGAAAATACGATGAAAAAGCCGTTGCTGAGTTTACTATTTGTTGTTTTGGTCGCATGTTCTTTGGTTTTGGTCAACATTGTTCAGTTAAGCGGGGCCCAGGCTTCAGGAACTAACGTAAGTGGCATAATTTATGCTAATACCACATGGACTCTCGCAAGTAGTCCATACAATTTAGTTGGTCCAGTTGCTGTAAACACTGGTGTAATGTTGACTATAGAAGCGGGCACAGTTGTAAACTTAAACGGCAACTACATAACAGTCAATGGAACATTTGTAGCAAAAGGAACAAGCACGACCAATATTCAATTCAACGGCGCTGGACAAAGCTTCGGAAAAATCGACCTCACAGCATTAAGTAATGGTTGGAATGATCAAACTGGTTCTGGAAGTATAATTCAATACGTTACCGGCAGTTCAACTCAAATTAGTTTAGAGTCACCAGCTAAAATAGACCATAGTACGCTTGCTGGAGATGTTTTAATGAGCAACGTAGTTCAGGGAAGTTGCGGCGTAATTTCTAACAATACAATCACGGTTTCCTATGGGGATGGAATAATTTGTAGTGGCAATGCATCGGTGTTAAATAATACAGTTAT
>DATIXS010000040.1:0-4195 GCA_035518335.1 Candidatus Acidiferrum sp. | reverse complement strand
TCCGAATATTTTGATAGTTCAGCGCCCTCTATCATTCCCATAGCGATTACGTGCCTGTTATGACTGATTGGCTCTGGGACTGAAACGCCGTTTTTGTAAACAAGTTGCATCGCCTGAAACTCTTTTTCTGCCGCTATGTGTGATAGAAAAAGCCAGGATGAGTGTTCACGTGCGTAACCTCTTTTTCTTCTTGTTTGCCTAAAACTAATTCTGCCAAGCCTATGAAATTTTACTGCTATCCGTTTACCCTCTGAATTTAATGCGTCGTAAACATCGGCTTCTTTACCTACCCCTAATATTTGCCCAAAAGAACTGATAACTCCAGCTTTAACAAGAGTATTTATCGCTAGGCAATCGTAACCTACATAATTTAAAGTATGTCCAACATAGGCTCCTCTTGTTTGATAAATTAAACCTAGCTTGTGTATTTTGCTTAGAGTAAAATGAATGCGGTCCATGGGTAATTTGGCGTATTTTTGAATTTGTTCGGTTGGTACAAATTCACGTTTGCTCATTGCTGACTCAATAATGTTAAGAATTCTGAAATCTTCACTTTCCAATTCCCGAAATACTTTGACTGCTATTTCAGCACTTGACACAACAGTAACTTAGTTGCTTTTAGCTATAAAGCCTATATCCCTGTAATAACAGGCTTTTTTGGGCTCGACTTATATTATAGTATTGCATGATTATCAAGCTAGAGCAAAAACCGGGCATTAATTGAACAAACGTACGGTTCTGAAATATGTCGGTAGATCAAGAAAACATTTCGAAGATACTTTCAATCCTTTCGCATCCTTTGCGAAGAGAAATACTAATTAATCTTAGCGAAAAAGGCGAATCATCTTTCACTGATCTGCTAAACCTGTTAAAAGTCGATACCGGCAAACTAAGTTTTCATCTTCGTTCGCTAGAAGTATTCATAGAGCAAACACCGAGCGGCAAATATAAGCTAAGCAGGGCTGGAGAAAGTGCCGTTAGAGTTGTTCATGATATTGAAGGTTGGGCCGAAGTTGCTGATGTTCAAAGAAAAGAAAGCCACCTTCCACTTGCTTCATTTAAGAAGAGAACTGCAGCTTTCTTAATTGATTTTGCTTTGATTTTGGCCATAACATTAACAATTGTTGTCTTGCCTCAAGTCCTTTCTTTGGACACAGCCTTTCTTCCAGGGGGAATTAGTGTCGTACTTTTCACTACAATAGGGCTGCTTTGGCTTTACTCTACTTTGCTTGAAGGATTTAATGGTCAAAGTTTAGGTAAACGTATTCAAGGCTTGAAAGTTGTTAGAATTGATGGAAAGAAAATGTCTTACGACCACGCAGCTGTAAGAAACTTTGGGAAAGTTTTGCCTTTGCTGCCATTTGACTTAATTTATGGATGGCGAATAAAAAACTCTGCATTCATGAGATACTTTGACAAGTTTGCTGGCACAACAGTCATTGACCTCCGTTTCCCTGTGACCTAATTTTCTTTATCGTAAAATCTTATTTGTATCATATGCAATATTCTTTTGCGGTAGCATTTCACATGAGCGAAACAGATCTAAGGGTCTCTAAAATCAAAGATGGCACTGTTATTGACCATATTAGAGGGGGATACGCATTGGATGTTATAAAGATTTTAGGGATAACAGGTAAAGAAGAACGGGTCATGACCATAGCCGTTAACGTTCCAAGCAAACGTGCTCGAGTAAAAGACATAGTGAAGATTGAAGGTCGAGCTCTTAACCCCCAGGAGGTTAACCGAATTGCATTGGTGGCGCCTCACGCATCAATTAACATCGTTCATAATTACAAAGTTGTCAAAAAAGTTGAGGTAAAGCTGCCAAATGCAATTGAAGGAATTATTAAATGTGTAAACCCTTGTTGCATAAGTAACAGCGACGAACCAATTGTCTCAAAATTTAATGTTAAGACCGAAGAGCCCCTTTTGCTAAAATGCCATTATTGCGGCTTCACTTTGGAACAACTTGATGTTCTCATGCAACTCTGAGCAATCTTTCCTGAGCCAACCCAAACAATTTTTCAAAATCTCTTTTATTGAAGCTTTTGCCTGTACCTATTGTTGGGCACTCTGTCGTAAAACTAAAAACGTGCAAAACTTTGCCGTTGTCGAATTTTAGTTCAAAAGGATAAAACATGCAAATTAATGGCCTGAGATTGTAAATCGTACATTGGTTTTCTTTTAAGAAAACACATTTGCCTTCATTTGTTTTTTTCATTTCGTAACGATACGGAAGTTTATAATTGATTTCTGTTGTAAAATCAGTTAATAGTTTGGAAGTTTGTGAAACTATTCGTTTTGCTTCAGATTCTAAGAGAAGAATATGCCTTTTCTTTTGTTTTGTGTCTCCGCAACATAAACCGCATTTGTTGCATTCGAATCGTACGTTAACAGGGTATGTGAAAACCACTTTTGCTCAACAACTAATTTTGGAGTAAGATGAGTAAAAAACTTTTACTTCTTGATTTCTTCAGTTTTTTTGACTCGGTGTCCCTCTCCATACTGGAATGGGCGATTGAGGTTTTTCTCGAGTTTCTTTTTGAATACTTCGTCCATGTTCATGTTTGGGCAGGCTAAGCGGCTTGCATCCAGAATGTAAAAGATCACGTCAATGAGTTCTTCAGCTATTTTCTCTTGCGGCAAACCTTTTTTCCATGCATCGCTGGCTTCGCCGAGTTCTATGAAGGCAAAAAGTAGTTTTTTTGGAATGTCTTCAGGTTTGTTGTAGAAACCTTTTGCTATTACGAGAGCTTCAATTTCGTTTTTCATCTCTTCCAATTGCATTTTCAGGGCCTCTAAGGGTTTAAATTATATCGTACTGACTACGAGCAATATTAAGGCATATCTTATTTTTGAGCGAAATTCGGTGCAATTTTTTTAGGGCTTGTTTTGGGTTGCTTTATTGGTTTAGGGTTTGTTTTGGTTGCAGGTTGATACATTATTTTACATAATTTTACATTTTCTTACATTATTTTACATTTTTTGACATTTTAGGCAATTATTAGCAAGCTTGGCTGTCTGACAGGCGGCATCTCAGATTTCAAAATCTTGAAAAACATTTTCATTTTGGTTCGAGAGAAATCAATTTTTGGGTTTAAGTAGAACTGTTGAAAAACAATCTTCCTTGAGGTACGTATTTGCAGCGTCAATTATGTTTTCGTCTGAGACATTTTTGAGCCCAGCTATATAATTCACAAGCGATTTTTCATCGTTAAATTGCATTTCCATGTAAGCAAGAACATCGGATGATTGTTGAGGGTTATCCATGCATCTGAGGATGTCGGCTATAATCAGGTTTTTGCTTCTTTCGATTTCATTTAAGGGTACCTTTTGTGATCTGAGCTTCGAAAATTCCTCAACAATTAAATCTTTGGCTTTAGCTAAATTCTTGTTTTTTACTGCGCAGTTAACATTGAAATAGCCCCAATCCACGCCCATATTGTGATCCGACGTAACATCGTAGGTTAATGCATTCTTCTCCCTTAGCTCTATAAATAATCTTGAACTAGCTCCTCCGCTTAGTATTGTGCTAATCAGATCTAGCGTAGGTCCGTCTTTGTGGTTCGAACAAACTGTTCTTGCACCGATACTTAGGTAAGTTTGAGCTAATCCAGCTTTTTTCTCAACAACTAAAGGTTTAGGCTTTCCTGATTCTACAGCATTCGCCTTTACTGAAAACGTTTTATCAGCTGTTTTGCTCCCAAACTCCTCCAGAACTTCTTTGGCGGTTTTTTCGGAAAAATTTCCCGTTAGTATCAATATCATATTTTGAGGAACATAATTCTCTTCATACGCATAGCTCAATTTATCCAAGCTTAATCTTTTTACTGTTTTCGGAAAACCTCCGACTGGCCGTTTCATAGGATGCATTTTAAACAAGGTCTTAAGGAGTAATTCTTCAACTTTTTCTGTTGGATCATCCGAAGCTTCGGAGAGTTCATTGAGAATTATTTTGCGTTCCTGATTGAATTTTTCTTCCTCAAAACATTTGTCAAAAATTAGCTTTGAAATAATTAGCGATTCTTCAGCCACTGCACTTGGCAGCGTGTTAATTGTGGTCATCATATACTCGCGTTCTGTGTAAAAATCTAAGATTCCGCCAGAGTTCTCAATGCTTCTAGAAAGTTGGATGCGCTTAGTTGATCCGCCGGCAACCATGTGTTCAAGAAAATGGGCGGATCCAGCGATTTCC
>DATIXS010000039.1:0-2869 GCA_035518335.1 Candidatus Acidiferrum sp. | reverse complement strand
CATTTGCAGAGAATAAATTAGATTTAGCAGCAAAGGCTATGAGAAGGTAAAAAATGAAGCACTCTTGCAATTGAATTTCAATTTAGTTTCTTAGTAAGAGTTATATCGATAATGCGAATGGTACTAATTTGTTGAACAAACAATGCCTAAGGAGCCTCTTTGTCCTTCATGTTACGTTGAAATGAAACCTAAATTCAACAATCAAAAAATTGTAATTTATCATCAGTGTCCTAAATGCGGGACAAAGATTTTGTTTACTCACTCAGGACATTAGCTAGCCTTGCGGCTCACTTATTGAACTATTTATCTTCAGAAAAATAGAATTAGCCTTAAAACAACTCTTTGTGACTGTGAAGGGTTAGACACGAATGTTTAAGATCTACATCCATCCATTTCCATACAGATAAAGCATGAAAAAATTCTTGTTATTAATCCTATTACTGTCATCTGTGTTCTCAACGTCATTCAACTTTGCCTTAAGCCAAGCTCAAGGGCAAAGCCAAAACGTTGACGAGTTGCAGATTGAGGGGCTTGCTTGGCATACATCAACAATAAACATCCTTCTGGTTACTCCAAATAACGTATCTTGGTGGAACCCTATGTACATTAATTCTACACTTAGAGCTATAGGTCAATGGAACGAAGCAATTCAAGAATTTGCATCAAATAATACTCAATACTCATTCCTAACTTCGCTTAAGCTGGAGTCTACTGTTTCAAATGTGTCAGAACCTGGATTTAACATCTACCTCAATTGGACCCAATCTCCATTAGCCGGTTCTGTGGATGCAATAGGATTAACAACTTTAAGCAGTGATGATAATTTAATCACTAATTGCAGTATCAACCTTGCCACGCACACATCTCATGGAGATGCATTAGCAGATGGAGATGAACAAAATATTGCTCTTCACGAGTTAGGTCATTCTTTGGGCTTGGGGCACACAAATGAAACAAACGATGTTATGTTTCCAGATCTTTCTTTGCTGGGTCCTGCTAAATTACTATCTAATCTTGACCTCATTGGAATTTCCACAACTTTCGCATGGCTGACATATACATTTAATTTTTACCCGGTCACCGATTGGCTGACGAGCAATCCAGTGTATTTACCTACAAGCCAATATCAAGCTTTGCCAGTATCTGCTCAAAACGCTCGTCCACAAACACTCGAAAACAATTCAATTATTCAAACTATAGTTTTGGCAGCTGAGATAGCGGTACACCCTGAATTTTTGCCCTTCGTCATCCTATTCGTAGTAATTTTAGTCATTACGGCACTATTTCCAAGAAGAAAGAAAAAACAAGTCGACACAACTGTTTCTGAAACAACTGTTTCTGAAAATAAATAAACTTCGTCTTTCTTCTCTTCAAACATAAACCCGAGGCTTAATTTGAAAATAGATGTTTTTCAAAACCAATTTTTTGACCGTATTTCTCCACAAACTTTGCAAACACATAATACAGTTTCGCTTTCAAAGACAATTTTGGTCTCAGTTGAACTACATGAAGGGCATTCATTATTAGTTTTCAATTTTAAGCACTTTCCAAAATTTGCTTACGCCTAATCTTTTGACGTTTCTTTTGATTTTTCATTTAGTATTCTCTTGCTTGCAAGATGTAAAACATGGCTTTTGCTTTCCAGTTTTTGCGTGTCTTGGTTAATTGTTTGAGGTTTAAAGAAAATAAGCTTTATGAATTAAGAATATGAATCTAAATTTATCTTTAAACCCTTGTTAAAGATTAGCTTCAAGCGTTCGCAATATTGGTTAAGCCTATTCACATGTTCTACTTATTGGAACATTGTTTCTAACAATTGGACTTATTAGTCTCCCACGCCGTTGTTTGTTCCCTGAGGGTACAGCCTGTTGAATGGAAGCGACGAGACACAGCTAGAATATGCACTGCGCGGCAAAGCATGGAGAGTCTATTGGTTTCTTCTCAAGACCGGCAGTCCAGTTGGCGTGCGTGAAGTTCAACGTGCCCTCCATTTTAGTAGTCCCAGTATAGCTTTCCATCATCTTGAGCAATTACGGGAATTAGGCTTAGTTCAGAAACAGGAAATTGGCGGCCATTACTCGCTAGTTGGAGAGGTTAAGATTGGTGTCCTTCGACACTATGTTAAACTCGGTAAACTGCTTTTTCCAAGATACTTTTTCTATGCATTATTCACAACAGCGTTTTATGTGTTATATTTGACGATTTTGTTTAGCGGTTTTACCCGTGACAACCTATTCATACTCTCGTTTGGAGCAATTGTTTGTGCAATGTTCTGGTATGAAGCTTACCGAGTATGGACAATGAGGCCATTCTAACTTTTAGAACAGCGAAATGACCTAACCAAAATAGCAGAAATCAATCTAGTCTAAACCTTTTTTCTTTGTCTAAATTGCGATTGAAAAAATCCCTTCAATTAAGCAGTAGTATCGTTTTGGAAACTCTGAATAGTAGTTATCTTGGTGTTAGAGTTATAAAGGCAATTGAAACTGTAGCTTTGGTTTTCTTGCAGTGTCATATAAAGTGTTGCGTTGTTCAAAATATGTAGTATTTTGCCACCTGAAAGTTCGATCACACTATCATTTGCGTTGATTACATTTTTAGAAACTATTTTACCTCTCTCTACAGAGGGTATGATAGTTAAGCTATTTCGAGCTATGATAATGATGACTCCGCAAGTAATTACTGAAATTACAATGGCGAGAACTACTGTAAGTGTGAAAGCATCAGTTTTCATTGCTAAATCATTGTTCTATCTTATTGATTCTAGTTTTTAAGTTTAGTGGGTTTCTATTGGCTAACGCTAAGATTCGCGCTAAGCTACCTGCAGTTTTTGGAGTAAACTTCAACTTCAACTTTTTGAGAAGTTTTT
>DATIXS010000038.1:0-2234 GCA_035518335.1 Candidatus Acidiferrum sp. | reverse complement strand
CTAAGAATTGATGATAAAGTAGCATTTGACGCTTTAATGGATGCTTGCAGAAGCTTCGCCTCAGCAGGAAGCAACGCCACACAACCCATCCTCTTCGAACCCATGGTTATATCGATTCTACTATCCCAACAGAAGAAGATCAGCCAATTAGAGAAGACTCTGGATGCAATCAAACAGCATCCCTAAGATAAGAGGCTGGATATTTGATGTCTACCCAACTAACATTGGAGAAATGGCAGTTTGGGTAATAAGTGAAAACGGCCAAAGAATCAAGCTATCAGATAAATTTCAACCAGCAATTTACGTTTCAGCCAAGAAAGAAGACCTTGAAACGCTAGTCGGCCGTATCTATTCAAACCAAGATATTGCGTCTTGGGCCTTTGTATACAAATTTACAAATCCAACAGATAACGAAAAGTCTAGAGTTTTAGCTATCACAGTAAAGGATTGTAGAAAAGTATCATCCTTAACAAACCAAATATTAAAATTAGGAGATTTCCTCCGTTATGAAGTTCACAACTGTGATTTGCACGGTGACCGAACATATTTTTTTGTTCACGATTTATTTCCCCTTGCTTTTTTAGAAGTTGAACCTTTAAAATCTAGATTAAAGTACACACTTTTAGATTCTGTTGAAAGCGTAGACTATTCAATTCCACCCCTAAGAACAATGAAGCTCAAAATAGAAATAGCTAAAACTGGCAAAATAGCCTGCCACGAAGACCCTATCGCGAACATAAATTTAGAGCAAGATGAAAAACAAATAACATTCAACTCAGGCGATGAAGCAGAAAAGCTTCTACAATTAAGTAAGATCGTGAAAGAACTTGACCCAGATATAATATTAACAAACGGTGGGGACTCATATCTTTTCTCATACCTACTTCAGCGAGCAACCGTTAGCAACGTGCAGGACAAGTTTATTTTAAGCCGCGATGAATTTGCATTTGTTCCCAAATCAAAGCCTGGAAGAACCTTCTTTTCCTACGGTCGTACTTTCTTTAAAGCTCCAACCACACGTCTATACGGAAGAGTCCATATTGACGCAGGCAACACATTCATTCTAAACGAAAGCAGTTTTCAAGGTCTCTTTGAAATAGCAAGAATCTGCAGAGTACCCTTGCACACTTCCTCTCGATCATCGATAGGATCAAGTATGTCTTCTTTGCAGTTTTACCAAGCGTTTAAGCAAGATATTTTGATTCCCCGAAACAAAAGTATCCCTGAAGCGTTCAAATCTGCCTATGAACTCCTTGTCGCGGACCGCGGCGGTTTTGTCTATGAACCCAAAGTAGGTATTCATGACAACACAGGCGAAGTTGATTTTTCATCAATGTATCCAAGCTTAATGGTTAACAACAATATTTCAGCTGAAACCGTTCTTTGTAAATGCTGTCCAGATTCACCATTGCGTATTCCAGATCTCAACTATAATATTTGTGAGAAACAAGTTGGTGTTGTTCCCAAAGCTTTGAAGCTTATTGTATCCAAAAGACTACGTTATAAAAGGTTAAAGGAAAAAACGAATGATTTACAACTCAAAGAGATTTATGAGAATAGACAGGTAGCTTTGAAATGGATTTTAGTAACGTGTTTTGGTTATCTGGGCTATAAAAACGCAAAGTTTGGAACAATTGATGGCCATATTGGCGTATGTGCATTTGGTAGACATGCTTTTCTCAGGGCTGCCCGAATTTCTGAAAGTCGAGGCTTTAATGTGCTTCACGGCATAGTGGATTCGTTGTGGCTGAAAAAAGAAGACGCTAAACTCGAAGACTATGACGATTTATGTAAAGAAGTAAGCAACGATATTGGCGTTCCGCTTACTTTTGAAGGCCGCTATAAGTGGATTGTTTTTTTACCATCAAAAATGCATCCAAATATTGGCGTTTTAAATCGATACTATGGAGTTATGGAAAATGGAAAATTAAAAGTGAGAGGCTTAGAGGTGCGAAGACGAGATACCCCCCGTTTCATTTACAATGCCCAAATGGAAATGATCAACGTATTTTCGACAGCAAATAACTCGAAAGAGTTCATGAAAAAAATACCTGAAGCACTTAACATTGTAAAGACTTATCGCCAAAAAATAATCAACAGTGAAGTGCCTATTTGGGATTTGATTGTCGTTAAGCATTTATCAAAGAGCCCTAAAAAATACAAGCAGCATGTAAGTCAAGCGATCGCAGCTGAACAATTGGTCAAGGCAGGTGCCGAAGTTAATGCAGGAAAGA
>DATIXS010000037.1:0-3620 GCA_035518335.1 Candidatus Acidiferrum sp. | reverse complement strand
TTCCTACGTTGGCTCAGGGCGGGACTACCGTAATATTACGGTGTAAGCAATGGGAGGATTTCCAAACTTTGGCTTTTCAAGCTCAAACATTATCTTACAGCTACAAAGAGGACGAAAAAAGTCTCCAAGTTAATGCACTTAAGGGTAATCAGATTGTTACCTTCAGTGGTGCAATACCGAATTTTTCCGCCGTCCTTAAAGCGTGGCTGTCCAAAAAACTAGATGTTTCTGAAAAGAGCGTTTTGGAAGGCGTTTTAGCGATTAGCTAAACTCATATTTCCAATCTTTATTTCTAATTCATAATGCTTAATTATCAAATTTTCATATCTTGAGTCTCGTGATTGGAGGACTAGTTAAGGTTGAAGGCCAAACCACTAAAGCCAACTAAACTTTTTCCGTTTTCGAAGCCTTCTCCTTTCTCCTCGATGACGGATGGCATTGGTTAGCCAACAAACAACAACCAGTCCTCCAACACAACCCCCAACCCTAACTTATTTCTTAATTTCCATCAAAAATCATGATTGAATCAGTGATTTTCAGTTTTTAAATTGAAACAACAAACTGTTGACCTTAACATACATCTAATTTAAACAAGGAGAATTTAGGATAACTGAAACCGATTTCTAAATCCAAATTTAGAAGAGCCAATCTAACGAACTCTTTCAAATTGCTAAATTACTAAGTCTTATAGGCATTCAATGATTATTGTTTCACAGATGATATAGTTGGCAATAGACGCACAGAGAACAAAGAAACCAAAACTCCCGACGAAAAAGCGGTTGCTAAAAAAAATAAACAGAAGATAACCGCTAAAAACCTTCCAACCTACCGGGGTATCATTAATTGATGGCTTAGAAATTGCTCTTTGACATTAACACATACAGCAAGGACTTGTCTAGAAAAAATTAAACAAGGAGCCGTTCGATAGCTTTCAAGCAAAGTACTTTCCAGTGTCCTGACATTGTTCTTGATTTAGTAAGAAAATTTTACTCTAAATTTCGTCTTCAACATCTAATCATTGTACTTCTATCAGATGAGGCCATAAGTAAAAACGGGCAAAAGAAAAATTAATGCCAGAGGACAGTTTAGCCTTAGATTGAAGGCAAATCGTTTTGATCAAGTTTGCTTGGGTGTTGTCAAATATTTGAGGTGGAATGGCTTGATTATGAGTCCAGCTTTCAAATCAGCGTGGAAAGTTTGGCTTTCAACAACAAATTCAGAAAGTTCTGAATCATGCGCCCTAATGAACTCTGCAAAATTCGAGAAACTTTCATGAAGCGAAATACAGGCTGCATCCCAACCCATACCTCTACCATCCAAGACCAAAATTACATTAGGCTGCTTCATATACCATTCCTTCATTTTTTGAAGCGCTTGGGTTTTCTCTTCACCTGTATTAAATTTAAGTTTGGTTTTTAGAAATGTAAATGCCGCGATTTCAAAACCGATTTGTCCAAATTTGGGAATAACGGTGTAACCTTCTATGTAGTTTTCCTCCAGCATAGCTCTTCTTCGGGTAACTGTAGGTTGGGAAACCCCCAAAGACTTTGCTAGTTGCCTGTCGCTTCTATGCGAATCCTTCATTAATTCAAACAGTATTTTGTAGTCTATGGGTTTCAATTCTTTCATTGTAATCATCTTCTACTAATCATTAGCGTTTTTAGCATCATATATAAATGATGCGAATATTTTTACGTAAAGTTGAAGGTACAACATGTAAGCAGATTCGTGATTTGAATTAAATTCAATATGGTGCTGTAAAACGCTGCTCTTGATTCCATTTTTTGATTGACTCTTTTAATGTTCTAAATTCTTACATGTTTTTAACGTTTTCTGTCCAATGCTTCGTGAACTCGAGTAAATTGATTCTTTTGCGAGATGATCCTTCTTCAGACTCACTGTTCTTAACATGAAGAAAAAAATGAAAAACGTCATCGAGCTTCTTTAATCGTGTTTGAACAAACGAAAAATTATTTCATTTCAGATGCATCAATATCTTTTAATCGATACTCTTAAGAGAAAAAACGCATAGACACACTTACTAGGAGCACAAAATAATGTCACTTGACATTTTAAGGGATATAGAGCAAGAAATTACTATTTTACTCAGCAACTTAATACGTATTAACACAACTAACCCTCCAGGCAACGAGACACAAGCAGCAACATTCATAGCGGAATATCTAGCAAAGGATGGCTTCAAAACTGAAATTATAGAGTCATCTTCAGGAAGAGGCAATGCAATCACCAAACTAAAAGGAACAGGCGAAAAACCCAGTTTATTATTGTTATCACATATAGACGTAGTTGCAGCTAATCCAGGAGAATGGACAGTTAATCCATTTGCAGGAACTATAAAGAACGGCTATGTTTACGGAAGGGGAGCGTACGACATGAAATGTATGACGGCCATCGAAATCATGGTTCTAAAGCTTTTAAAAAGAAACAACACCAAGCTCAAGGGAGACGTTGTTTTAGCGGCTACTGCAGATGAGGAAATGGGTGGCGAAGAAGGAGCAGGCTACCTTCTACGAAACCACAAAGAAAAACTTTGGTGCCCTTACGTGATTAATGAAGGCGGTGGTTTGGCTTTCCCGTCAAAAAAAGGCTATGTGTTCCCTATTCAGACGGCTGAAAAAGGCATCCTGTGGCTAAGAATAAAAGCAAAAGGAACTCCAGGGCATGGATCCACTCCTAACATGGCAGATAATGCAATCATGCGCATGAACAAAGTTGTAAATATTTTGGGAAACTACAAAGCAGAAACCAAGTACGTGCCAACTCTCAAACAATTCCTTGCCGAAATGGGAAAGCATGACCCTGAAATCAATCAAATATTTTCACGTTTGCTTGCAAATCCTTTACAAAGCGAGCAAATATTAGATGAATTAGCAAAAAAGGATCGAGCTTTAGCTGAAGAAATTAGGCCAAGAACAAAAATGACTATAGCTCCAACGGTGATTCAAGGCGGCGTTAAAGAAAACATCATACCTTCAGATTGTGAAGCGGTTTTTGACTGCCGAATACTTCCTGGACAGGACGTGAACAAAACATTCACCTTGATCAAGGATTTACTTCAAGATGTAGGCTTAGAAAAACTAAGTTTTGAGTTTATTCAAAAGCACGATGGCTCTGAATCTACAACGGAAACGCCACTGTATAACACTATTGTAACTGTTCTGAAAGAGTTTGAGCCAAAATGTGGAATTACACCGACCTTAACCACTGGGGGAACAGATTCACGCTTCTTCAGAGAAGCTGGCAGCATATGCTACGGTTATCAGCCTATGATTCCAGATGAGCCAAACGATCAGTTAGAGAGAAGAATGCACGGTATTGATGAACGAATAACCATTGAAAACCTGGTTTATGGAACAAGTATTCTCCATGAAACCGTAAAGAGGTTCATGAGCTAAAAAACAATTATTTTACTTTTCTAGCATATATATCCGATTTGGCTCAATTTGCCTGATTTTTTGTTGTCAAAAAATACAAAATTTTTATAGTAACAATGACTCTTAAACAAGCAAGATGTGCCTATCTTGGTGTAAAATATAAGATGACAAGCGAACAAACAATAATCAGACAACAGACAAAAAATTACGAAGTAACTAAAGTCA
>DATIXS010000036.1:0-9342 GCA_035518335.1 Candidatus Acidiferrum sp. | reverse complement strand
CCTTCTGGCACTTCATATGCTTCAACTTTTACCATGCATTTGAACCTTCTAAATATCGATGTATCTACCAGTTCTGATTCAAACATTAAAAGCTTTCATAAATGTCAAACTGTGGTTTCGACTTAAGGATTTCATTTTCGAGTTAAATAGAATCAAGATTCTGGGTTCATAATTGACTTATAACTAAATTTGTTATTCAAAGCGGGGTATGGCTAATACAACAGCGCCTCGATGAGAATAGAGTAGAGATAGAAATATCTAATTTGACAGCTTCAAGCAAAAAGAACGCTATTAGAGTTTTACATGTTGACGACGACTCAAGCATGCTTGAAATCTCAAAACAGATTCTAACTGATTTAGATAGCTGCTTTGAGTTTGACAGCGCCTGTTGCGTAGATGAAGCCTTCAAGAAACTATCAACTGGGCAATATGACATTGTTATTTCTGACTACGAAATGCCTCAAAAAGATGGCTTGCAGTTTCTGAAGGAGTTGCGTGAGGGAAAAAACGAAATTCCATTTATTTTGTTCACTGGTAAAGGTAGAGAAGAAGTTGTAATACAGGCTCTAAATTTGGGTGCAGATCACTACGTTAATAAGCAGGGTTCACCTGAAACCGTCTACAGTGAATTGGAACATTTAATTTTTTCAGCAGTAGAAAAATCCCGCTCTAAGCTGAGAAATAAGAATGATTCTTTGGCACTTCATAATGTTCATGATGCGATAGTTTCGTCGGATGCAAACTTCATAATTACTGCATGGAACAAAGCCGCAGAAGAATTATTCGGGTATGATTCATCTGAAGTGTTGCAGAAAAAGATTGATGATATTTTCCAAAAAATACAGTTGGAGCCTAACCACGACGAAATAATTCGTCAATTGAAGGCTACTGGTCAATTTAAAGGAGAAATAGTTTACCAGAGCAAAAACGGACAAAAACGCGATGGAGAACTCCATGTTATATCAATTCTATCCGAAAATGGCAAATTGCTTGGCAATGTAGCTGTTTGCAACGACATTACTGAACGCAAGAAAGCTGAACAGACCTTGATCGAGAGCGAGGAGAATTATAGAACTTTGATTAATGGGATGAGAGATGCAGTTTGGGTTGTAGATTTTAACGGGAATTTTATTGATGTGAACGATGCTGCTGTCAAAGTCTTGGGGTATTCTAAAGACGAGTTGTTGTCTTTTGGGATCAAAGACGTTGATAATTATCTTACCCCTGAGCAAGCCAATGCTATAATGAGTCGGGTTGCGTCAATTGGGCTTCAAGATTTTGAGACAATTCACACAGCCAAAGACGGAACACAGATTCCAGTAGAAATTATATCCACTCTCATAAATTATCGTGGAAAACCAGCTGTTTTAGGTATTGCAAGGAATATTTCAGAACGCAAGAAAGCTGAGGAAGCGATAGCAAGGCAGAATGCGCTTTTTGAAGGTATCTTGTCTAGTGTGAATGAAGGTATTTTCTCGGTAGATACCGAGTACCGTCACACGAGCTTTAACAATCGACATGCTGAAGTCATGAAGGCTCTTTATGGCGTTGACATCGAAATCGGCGGCAATTTGCTTGATTATCAGACAAACCCGCTTGATAGAAATATCGCAAAAGCTAACATAGATAAAGCGTTAAAAGGCGAATTCGTAATTGATGAAAAAACTTCAGGCGACGAAAACCTCACTCGCCGATGGTTTGAAGTACGGCACTGTCCAGTCAGAAACGAGAAAGGGGAAATTATTGGGGTGTCCATTTTTTCAAGAGATACTACCGAACGCAAAAGAGCTGAGGAGACTTTGAGAAAAAGTGAGGAAGAAAAGAGTTCTCTTTTCGCTAACATGATTGATGGCTTTGCTTACTGCCAAATGATATTTGACGAAACAGAAAAGCCTGTTGACTTTGTTTATCTTCAAATTACTGATGCATTTGAAACAATAACAGGTCTGAAAAGGGATCTGATTATTGGGAAGAGAGTAACACAGGCGATACCTGGCATCAAAGAAGCCAATCCGGAACTGTTTGAAATTTACGGAAGAGTAGCATTAACGGGCAAAAAAGAAAAGTTTGAAGTATTCTTCAAACCTCTAAGCCTATGGCTATCTATATCAGTTTACTGCCCAAGAAAAGGTTATTTTGCAGCTTTATTTGAAGATATTACTCAGCGTAAGACCTTTGAAGCATCTTTGATGGAAAGCGAGGAAAAATTCAGAAACCTCGCCGAAGAATCGCCTAATGCAATCTTCATAAACAAAAAAGGCAGAGTACTCTACGCCAACAAGAAATCCGAAAACATCACAGGTTACTCTAGGGAAGAGCTCTACTCTCCTAACTTTAATTTTCTTTCTCTTTGCTCGCCTGAATACGTTGAGGTTATGAGTTCCTCTTATGCGGTTCACATGAGAGGCGAAGATGCTCCTCCTTACGACTATGTACTCATAACCAAGAGTGGAAAAAGAATTGATGTGATGACTACTTCAAAGCTGATAAATTACGATGGAGACAAGGCGATTCTTGGAATAGTGACTGACATTTCTGAACTCAAGAAAGCCCAAGAAACTCTAAACAAGACAATGGACGAATTAGTCAGAGTGAACGAGAAACTAGGAGTTGTAGGCAGCTTATCGAGGCATGATGTTCGAAATAAACTTTCAGCAATAAATGGCTATACCTATATACTGAAAAAGAGACATAAGGATCAACCTGACATTGTCGAAGGATTGGGTAAGATAGAACAGGCTGTTGCGGATTCAGTTAAGATATTTGATTTTGCCAAAATGTATGAGCAATTAGGCGTTGAAGAGCTAACTTACATTGATGTAGGAATGGCAGTGAATGAGGCTGCAACACTTTTCTCAGGATTAACTATCAAAATTCTTAATGAATGTAATGGCAAAAAAGTTCTTGCAGATTCGTTCCTTATGCAGATGTTCTACAATTTCATTGATAATACAAGGAAATATGGTGTAAAAGCGACAACAATAAAAGTGTACTTTCAGCAGGAAGAAGATGGCAAGCTGAGTTTGATCTACGAGGATGATGGTGTTGGTATCTCTGCAGAGAACAAATCAATGCTCTTTACTGAGGGCTTCAGTACAGGTGGCAGCACGGGCTTTGGGCTGTTTTTGATTAGAGAAATGATAGATGTTTATGGTTGGACAATAGAAGAGATTGGCGAACCCGGCAAAGGTGCAAAATTCACCATAAATCTTCCAAATCTATAATTCTGAGCTCTTCAACTGAATTCAATTTTTTCCGTTTTTTATCTTTTCCACAGGAGAGCACTTCAAAGTAAATTTATAGCCTGTATGCAACTAATACCTTTTATGAATAAAGAAGACAATTCAGTAATCATCCAGCAAGTTAATGAAGAAATATTTGATGATTTTTTAGGCCTAATTGACAAACTGGCAGAATACGAAAAACTGGCACCGCCCAACGAAGAAGCAAGAAGAAGACTACGAATAGACTGCCTATCCGACAAGCCCAAATATCAAGCCTTCATAGGAAAAATTGGAAACAAAAGCGTATCGTACATGATTTATTTCTATACTTATTCGAGTTTTCTTGCCCTACCAACACTGTATCTTGAAGATATTTTTGTTCTTGAAGATTATAGACAGCAAGGGGTCGGCCAAAAAATGTTTAACCACATAAAACAAATAGCCAAACTTGAAGGATGTGGCAGAATAGAATTTACCGTTCTGAAATGGAACAAGTCCGCCCAAGAATTCTATGAAAAGAACAAAGCGAAACGTTTGAAATGGTTCTTGTACCGTTTAGTCAGAGAAGACTTTAGCTAGGGCGTACTCTAAACTCAATACCAAAATTTAGGTAATTCTCCCCATTGGCGATACTTGATTCTCGTCTTCGATGTCGTTTGAATTTCTAATTTTAATAGCTAATCGAGACAAGCATTACTGACAAAAAGGGAAATTAAGTATTAACTTGGAACTGAAAACCTTTTTCTTATTTCTCTACGCCGTCAGCGTTTGCACCCTTGATTGACATAGAAGTACTTTTTGCTTTTCTTTCCCAAAGTTTTTCATCGATTGACATTCAAATTCAACTCCAAAAAAATTCGGATACGAATTCAGAATCAACAAATTATAGCTGGGTTTCTTGAATTTATTGATATGTCCTTGAACAACGCCAGCAATAGTCTTCGATTTTTGTTCTCTTAGGTTTGTTTTAATAGGTGATTATTAAGAATTAATTAGAAAAAAAACGTCAGATTAGATGTCGTGAGAAATAATGGTGGCTGATTATCTTTTCGTTGTTCGACATGGAGAGTCTGAAGCAAATAAATTAGGAATAGATGCAGGTCCAAGGGATTACCCTTTAACAAAGAAAGGAGTTAAAGAGGCCGAGTTTGCGGCCCAAGCAACTTCTAAAGTAAAAATAAACGCGGTTTATAGTAGTCCAGTGTTCCGAGCTGTTGAAACTGCAAAAATTCTGGCTGCTCCTCACAAGTTAAAGGTAAAGACTCTTGAAGAACTAACTGAAGCAAAAATCAAAAAGAAATTCCTCGGAAAGAAGGGCAGACATCATATTTTGATGACTCCTGAAGCCTTCGACGAGACAAATAAAGACCTTCTAGCGCGTACATCTAAAGCCATTGAAATTATTAAGAAAGAGGCTGAAGGTAATGTGATATTAGTTTCTCATGGCGACGTTATTACTGCTATGCTTGAGAATGTTGTCGAAAGAAGAGTGACAACTGAGAAATACTATGTTCTCCATCCTGATACTGCTTCTCTAAGCATTGTCGATGTCAAGGATAAGCCATTTCTAGTTCTGTTTAACTATCACCGGAAGCAGTTCGTTGATTTCTGATTCTTCTTGAAGGTTTAATTCAATGAAATAAAAACGCTTTTAGCGTTCCCGTTTTCCTTCTATCCAATCTTCTGTCCATTGGCGTGCTTGTGAATCTGGCACTTGGACAGGTGGATGCTTGAAGGCATAGGAGGGCATGCTGAGAAGTGTGCCTGCAATTTTGCGGTCTAACGCGATTTTGGCGGCACGGATAAGGTCGATGACTACTCCTGCACTGTTGGGTGAGTCTTCTACTTCGAGTTTTGCACTAATCATTATAGGTCGGTCGCCGAAAGCTCGGGTTTTGATTGATAAGTAGCATATCTTCTTGTTTTTTAGGAAAGGCACGAAGTCTGAAGGTCCGATTCTTGTAGGCAGAGGATAAGGAACAAGGCTGGTGACGGCTTCGGTTTTGCTGATACGCTTGCTGGTTAAACGGTTTTCAACAGTCATGTTCTGGAAGTCTGTGTCGCCGCCAAGGTTTAGTTGATAAGTTTCATCCACAATAGCGCCCCGGTCAAGGCACAACCGAACAAGAGTGCGGTGCAAAATGGTTGCGCCCACCTGACTTTTGATGTCGTCGCCTAAAACGGGTAAACCTGCCGCTTCGAATTTCTTTGGCCACTCCCCACTTTTGTCCGAACCGATAAATTCAGGCATACAATTCACAAAAGCGCATCCCGCATCAATTGCGCATTGAGCGTAAAATCGTACAGCATCATGGCTGCCGACTGGAAGATAATTAACGAGAACTTGGGTCTTTGTTTCTTTCAAAACTTTGATGATGCTTTCTTTGGTGGTTTTGCTGTCATCATAAACGTTGAAGGTTTCACGCATGTGTGGTGCTGCCCCGTCTAGGATTGGTGCTGGAGAAACTTTTACTCCTAGATTGGGTACGTCAGCGAATTTTTCGCAACAGTTAGGCTTGATCCAAATGGCTTCGGAGAGGTCTTTACCAATCTTGTCTTTGTTAACTTCAAAAGCGGCCACGAAATGAATGTCACTGATGTGGTAGCCACCATAGTTGACATGCATCAGTCCTGGGACAGAAGTGTTTTCTTTTGCGTCTTTGTAGTATTGGGTTCCTTGAATTAGGGCTGATGCGCTGTTGCCAACGCCTATGAGTGCTACGCGGATTTCAGGCATGAAACTGTTACCGTCCAAGATTGTGTGTTAGTTTAGGCTTAATGTTCGCCTACTGTATAACTTTTTCTAAATTTATGACAAAATTAAAAGGGAACCGCTGACACAATAGCTATCTAATTGGTGCAACGTTATGAGTAAATCTGAAGTTTCAATCTCATATGAGCCTTTTAAGAAAATTGTAATAATGGAAAAGACCTTTTTCAATACGCCTGAAGATATAGCAAGATTCACATCGGTGATCGCCGGTGGCAAACTAGCTGGGTTATACTGGGTTGAGGGCGTGGTTTTCTTGTATTTTCCGCTTCCCGCTTCAACTGCCGTTGTGGCTAAAGAACTTTTAGAAAACGGCAAGGTTTTTTGGACTTTTGTCGGCTACGCCCTTATGCCAAAGTATTTTCAGGTGATTGAAACTAAAGAAAAAATGATTGTGCCAGTCGTTGACATTTCATCTGATCCTACTCTCAAAAACGTCGCTAAATGGCTAAAAGATCAAAAAGTATAAGCCTCTCGAAGGCTGCTTTTTGCCAAAAATAGTATTCAAAGGCACTGTTTTTTCTGGCAAGGGTGAAGGACGCAAATTTATTGATTTGCCATGGGTTAAAGGACAGATAGAAGAAAAACTAGGCTTTGCTCCTTACCTTGGAACATTAAACATCTGCTTATCTAAAGAAAGTGTAAAGCAAAAAAAACTGCTTAAGAATTCAGCGCAACTCAAGATTCGTCCAAAGAAGGGTTTCTGCAAGGGCATTTTAATCAAATCATCCTTAAATGGCTTGGAGTGCGCAATAATAATTCCAGAAATTCCCCATTATCCAAGCGATGTTCTAGAGATTATTGCTCCTTGGTTTTTGCGTGAACGCCTGAAGATAACAGACGGTAGTGAAGTGGCTGTTATCGTTGACCTGTAGTACTGCCTGTTTTCTTTAGGCATGTAATGTATTCTTCTGCGCAATTGTTTCTTTTTAGGTAATCGCCGTAGGTGACCAGCGCATTCATCGCGCGTGCTGCATCCTCAGGAGATGAGAACGAAGGAACGCCGAGTTTGTCAAAGCGTGTGCGTGTATACAGGGCCATTTCCGTTTCACCAATGTCGCACATGACGATGGGCTTATTGTAATTTGAAGCTACCTTCACTATGCCATCGATATACACTTCTCGGAGTCCTGGCATGTGATGAAGCCCAAGAAGGATTATGCCGTAGATCTGTGGGTCTTGGAACATCAAGTCAGCAGCCATAACAAACATGTCATCAGTTACTGAACCAGTAAGGTCTACGGGGTTTGATGTAGCTGCAATCTTTAAGATGATATTTTGGTCCTTTAGTTCTTGGAATTTCCGCATTGCTTCATCAGAGAAATGATCCACTGTTAAGCCTAAAACTTCACATTCGTCAACGGTCATGACACCTGGTCCTCCTGCATCAGTGAGTATACCGATGTTTTTGCCCATGGCTGGCGGCTGCATAGCTAAGGCTTTGCCGATGTCAAAGAACTCCTCCATGTCACGAGCTCTAATAACTCCACCCTGAATAAACGCGGCATCGTAGATTTTGTCTGAACCTGCAATGGCGCCTGTGTGTGATGCTGCAGCTCTTGAGCCTGCCGCGCTTCTACCTGATTTGATGACGACGACGGGTTTTTTACAGGTAACTTTCTTGGCTATCTTGAGGAATTCCCGTCCATATTTCACATCTTCCAAATAAGCTAGGACGACTTTGGTTTCTTTGTCGTGAAGTAGGTAGTGAAGAATGTCGGACTCAGTGACGTCGCTTTTATTTCCAAAGCTTACGAATTTGCTTACTCCCATCTGGCGCCCAGTTAAGTAGTCGAGGGCTGCGACTCCGAAGGCGCCGCTTTGCGTTATCATGGCAATGTTGCCGGGTAAGGGTCTTGGAGTAGCCACCACTTCTTCGCCTGTGGTTAACACTTTTGTTTCAGGTAGGAACAGGGTGTCCATTCCTGTTTTGGAGTAGTAGACGCCTAAGCAGTTAGGTCCCAAAACGCGTATTCCGCCTTTTTTTGCGATTGCTACTACTTGGTCTTCGAGTTCTGTGTTGCCAACTTCTTTGAAGCCTGAGCTGATTATGATTGCCGCTTTGACTTTTTTTGCAACCGCTTCTTCCATGATGGCTGGTACCGCTTTGGCTGGAATGATAACAACAACTAATTCGATTTCGCCAGGAATATTACATAATGAGTGGTAACATTTGAAACCTAAAATTGAGTCTTCGCCTGGATTAACAGGGTAGAGTTCTCCTTTGAACACTCCGCGCTCCTTGTTAGCTGCGAAGTTTTTGAAAATAACGTGACCTGCCTTGTCAACTTTTTTTGTTGCACCGACAACAGCAACCGAATGCGGGTTAAAGAATGCATCTAACCTCTGCAATGCTTCTTCCATAACTCAATTCCACCGTTCCGCTAAAAGCGTTCAAACCTCATTTTTATCTCTTACTATCCAAAAAGTTTCTTTCAACTAAACTATTATTTCTTCTGTATTTAACCTACATCGTTTCTAACGATAACTAATGGTTTATGCTTGATTTTTGACAGCATTTCCCAGCTTACACTGTTAATTTCCACCTTGAACCTCGCTGCCATATCCCAAACAGTTGCTCCTGAGCCAGGGCCTCTGGCTTTGTCAGCAATATTGGTAATGGTTAATGCTTGGCTTGCCGAAAGATTGCAGCCTGCAACCGAGAGAGGCGTTGAACTTTTTTTGAAATTAAACACGCGACCAGCAATGTAGGTGATGACTCCGCCAAAGGATTGAATGCCTTTGAGGGGTTTTGGTCTTGGAGTAAAAAAGAAATTCCTAAACCGATAGGTTTTATCAGTGTCAGCAATTATAACGCAAACACTTTTTTGCAGATTCAACTTAATTTCTTGTTGAATTTTTTGTGATAATTCTTCTGCGTTTTTCAACGGCAAGCTGACGTATGCGTAGGGTAAGTTGGAGCCATCGATTCCTCCCTCAGAACCAAACATGAGAGTTTGCAAAAAACCAGCGTATTGCAGGGCCACTTGTTTGTGGCGGCTGCCCGATTCAAGGGGGTACTGCCTCAATCTGCGCAATAGACGCGGACCAAAGTGGCTTAATAATCCAAGAGGGTACCCCCAAACAAGGCGCATCCAGTAACGCGCCATAAACGTAGCGTTACGATTGGGTTTAACTTTGCTTTCATCAACCATGTTGCCAAGCGCTGTTGAAATTGCCTTTTCTGAAACGACAATAAAGTCGCCATTTTCAATTTTGCCAGCTAAAGTGTTGATTATTTTGTTGAGATAGTTTTCTTTTGGTTTCCAGTAGCTGGTTGTTACTGCTAAGGCGTTGTACCTGGTCATTTGCGGGGCACTTTCATAGATGCAGTTCTGCCCAGCCTTA
>DATIXS010000035.1:0-3143 GCA_035518335.1 Candidatus Acidiferrum sp. | reverse complement strand
GCTTAATCTCTAAATACACCGCTGTTAACTGTAAAGTAAATAAACAAGCGAAGACAACATAAAGAAACTTGACTTGGTGAATTCAGTGAAACGAGTGCATGCGATCTTCATGATTACGGTTTTCTTTTTACTAGTCTTTTTGCCGATTGTTTTTTCTTCAGCAACAGTTTGTGCCCAAACCACCGGTTATACAGTCAATAATGTAGATCATTCGATTGAAATGATGTATTCGGGGCAAGTTGTTGTTCGAGACACGATTCATGTTTCTGGGCAAGTAACGGACGGTTTCATGATTGGATTACCAGCAAAATATAGTGCTGATGTCCTCAAGACCGTAGCCTATGACACGAATAATGTTTACCAAGTAAATTCAGGTGTTCAATTAGGTGATCGAAGCGGATTTTACGGGGTAGAAGTGAACTTTAACGGAAATTCACCAAGTGTGTTTACAGTCGCATTTATTCTTTCTAATGATGTTGTTAGTTATGATTCAAATGCGGGTACCTATACGCTTGATTTTCCTGCTTACCCAAGTCTCGTTCTTGATGTTGCTAGCTGCAATGTAACGATTACTCTTCCAAGTTCTCCCACTTCAATAATTATCTCCAAAAGTGATGGACAAGTAAATGCAGACAATTACGTCACACAAAACTTGGCAGCTTATACTTACTCCGTAGGTTCAGCAGTCGTCAAGATTTCTGCGGGTACCCTACAATTAACCAACATAGATCATTTAGACCGTCAAATAACTTTTGATTCCACAGGGAAAGTTTTTGCTTCAGACAATTATCATCTTACAAACAACGCTACAACAACAATGGCTTCTTTTATTTTGAATTTACCTAGTACAGCTTCAAACGTAGTTGTTAAAGATGAATTTGGAAGAACCTTAACCATTAGCATAAACACTGCTGCAAGTGAAGTTTTATTGGTTAATGCTACTTTAGGAACATTCCTATCAAGTGATCAATCTGCAAGCATTACAGCTAACTATAACTTACCGAGCGCGACCATTCAAGGGTCCCAATACATTCTAAATAACTTCAAGCTTTTCCCAGATTTCAACTATTACGTTGAACACGCGAGTTTAACATTTAATCCACCTGAAGGAGCAACAATTGTAACTCCTAAACTGTCATCTCTTGACGCCTCATCAACTGTGGCAAGGGGCACATTCCAGGACAGTCTCACAATAAATAGAGATGGTGTAAGCTACGTGGACTACAGTCTTCCCGGAGGCAACATAATGCAATTTTCATATAATTATAATCCAGTTTGGGTTTCTTTCAGGCCTACTTTTTGGGGTTCTTTGATAGGAGCTGTTCTATGCATAGGCGTTGTATTCTATAGAAAAAGCAAACCAGGCGAAAAAGAAGTAAAAACTAGAACAGAAAGATTAACTCCAAAAACAACCCCAGGCACTATTTCTCAGCAAATCGAGAAAATTGAACCTACTGGAGGCCAGCGGGTTACAGCTGAAAGCCTTCGAGAATTTTCTGAAGCCTATGAAGAGAAGAAGCAGTTAAATGCAGAACTAAAGTCAATGGATACCAAGGCACAAAAAGGAAAAATTCCAAGACGTCAATACAAAGTTCAACGAAAAGCCGTAGAGATCCGATTAGAATCATTAGCGAGGAACATAAACAAACTCAAAGACGCTTTGAGAAGTTCAAGCAGTGCTTACGCAGATTTAGTTAACCAACTTGAATCTGCTGAAGAAGACTTATCCGATGCTGAAGAAAACATCAAGAAACTTGAATCTGGCCAAAGCAGAGGTGAAATTTCCTTGGAAACTTACAAGAAAAATATTGGAGAGTACCAGAAGCGCAAAGATAAAGCTGAATCGACTTTGAATGGAATTCTGCTAAGATTACGTGAGAAATCACGTTAAAAAACCTAAACCCTTTTATTTTACTAAATAGCTTCTCAATAAAAATCAGAGGTAAACAAAAATGGTAAAAATAGTTGTTGACCCCAAATGCACCGGATGCGAAACATGCGTAAACACTTGCCCTGTAGGCGTCTACGAAATCAAAGACGGCAAATCCCAACCGACCAAAGTCAGCGAATGTTTGGTCTGTAGAGCTTGTGAAGCCCAATGTCCTGAGGGTGCAATTCAGGTAATCGAATAAATCAAACTTACGTTGGATTGTGCGACTCTCTCAACTATCGTTTGAGAAATTAATCCCTTCTTTATTAAAAAAATTAATCAAAAATCTTTTACACTTTCGGTTTTGTCAAAAAAAAGTTTCTTAATCTTCTATATTTCTAAGAAAAAGCATAATTTTTTCAATTTGCTGTAAGGTAGAACGGTCAGTTTTTTGTTCTTCATCAATATTCTTGATTGGAATAGAGTTAGGCATAAGCAGAGAATAGGTAACATTTGTTATAACAATTATGTTATCAAGTACTTCGAACTTCGAAGTAGATCAAAACCCATCTCTGAACATTTTGACATTTTTATGTGTTTTTTAGGCTTCGCCAAATCTCACTAAGACGGTTTTATTCCCTTTATCAATATTTTTTCAGATGCTGGCGGGCTAACGAGGGCAAAGACACCCTTAAACCAGTTTCCATTGCAATTGGGACATAAAGAATATATCCAATAAATTAAATTGTACTTTATGGCAGATAAAATTCGCTGTGCACACATATTAGTCAAAACAGAAACAGAAGCAAAAAATATCAAAGCACGACTTGACAAAGGTGAAAAATTCGGCGCTATCGCCAAAAACCTTTCGTTATGTCCATCCGCAAAGAATAGTGGAGACTTAGGCGCTTTTACAAGAGGCAAGATGGTTAAAGAGTTTGAGAAAACTGCTTTCGCGCTTGAGAAGGGTCAGATTTCTGAACCTGTTAAAACAAAGTTTGGATATCACATTATCAAAAGATTAGAATAGACCAATTATAACAATTGTAAATGGTTACAAGCTGAATGAGTATCATTAGAGCTTGTTGACGTCTTTATTTTTTTTCCAGTTTTTACTGATTGAAAAGATATATCACGTTAAGACCCATTTATATCCCCCTAAATAAACAGAACACACAAGAGAGAATGTTTATGGTAACAGTACGCGGACCCTGTATGCGGCATGATGATTGACGAGAAAAAAGCGAAATTCAAATCAAATTACAGCAGCAAA
>DATIXS010000034.1:0-6513 GCA_035518335.1 Candidatus Acidiferrum sp. | reverse complement strand
TTGAGCCTCGTTTTCGAACATGTGTTATGGAATTAAGCGTCTAACTTATCGCTATTTAAAATATGTGTTACTTTCAGAATATGCGACGACTAAAGTTTCCAAACTGAGTCTCAATGTTCCATCTGGAAATAGCTTTACGTTTTCACAAACAACGTGTGAAGATACATACTAACAGAAAATGGTAATTCAGTTTAAGGCATTTTTTCTAATATCACTTTTAACTCAACTTGAGCATTTCGATATCGTGTGACCAAATTTTTTCCAAAATCAGTGACCTCCGAGGATCCTCCGCCTTTGGCTCCCCCGCGACTCCTATTAACTAAGGGTTGAGGTAAACGAGCTTCGGCGAGTGTTATCCTGTGTAAGGCATAGCGGTAGGACATTTGAAGGTTCTTTGCTGCTTCAAGCATAGAATGGCATTTATTAATTTCTTCTAAGAGTTCTGCTAAGCCGTCACCAAAAACTGCTTCTTTTTTGTTGTTAACCATCCAAAGTTTTATTGCGTAATTTAAAGCGCTCAAAGTATCCACCTGTATTATTTATTTCAAGAAGAATTAAGGTTAACGATTAAAAGTTAGGCTTCAATGACTTTCGCATTTTTTAGAACATTAACATTTCCGTTACCTGAGGTTATATATCCAACTTCAAAGTGCCTAACTTTTCGCTTATCTAACTCACTCAACAGGTCATCCGCATCATGTTTAGCTACGGCAATTAGCATTCCACCTGCTGTTTCTTTCGCTTCACCTTGTAGTAGTGGATAGCCGAAAATTTCTGTTAACGCAAGTGTCCCTCTAATCACCGGCAATTGGTCAATGAAAATGTCAACTTTACTAAGCATAGCCATGTTGGCAGCATGACCTTTCAATCCAAAACCAGTCACGTCTGTAGCTGCATGCACCGGAACTTTTTGCATAGATTGGGCGACTGGTTTGTTTGAAGTAATCATTTCATTGATTGCTTCATCAACTGCGGCATCAATCAAGTCCTCTGATACGTCTTTGAGTAGATCTTTTCCTTCTTCTTCCTTACGTAAGCGGTAAGCAGCCATTGCAGGCGCTATCCCCAGAGGCTTAGTCAAAAACAACTTATCGCCAACTTTTGCCCCTCGAGTGTAAACGATTTTTTCAGGATCTCCGATTCCTGTTGCCGCTCCCCCAATAATGGGCCAGGGATTCCGAATAGTGTGTCCACCAACTACAGGCGCTCCCATCTCACGGCAAAAATCGCCAAACCCTTTCAACATTCCCACAGCCAATTCATCAGGCATATTCTCGGGAAACGCCATAATCGACAAAACACTAACAATGTTTGTTACGGCTAAAGCGTAAATGTCACTTGCAACATTGCTTCCAGCAATTCTGCCCTGAATTTCCGGTTCATCTACCATAGGAGTAAAAAAGTCGAGTGTGTTAAGAACTACAATGTCATCCGCGATCTTAACTACACTCGAGTTCTCCCATGGACCAGCCAACACTTCTTCAGCAAAACCTTCTGACAATCCTGCTTTATCCAACAGCCCTCCCAGTTGGTATTGCGGTAATTTGCAACTGCAACCGTGAATTGGAACTGCTTTAGTTAACCTGTAACTCACTCTCAATTCCTCAAACTTTTCATCTACGCTTGATGTTTTCTTATTGTCATGCGAAACTCATTTTCCAATATAGAACTCTCTACCACTTTGTGGCCATTGTTTTTGACCCAACGCTGAATATTATCAAACTCTAACTTCCCCTCACCAATAACCTCCAACAGTTGCCCAGACGCCATACTTTCTAACTTGCGCTTCGTAAACGCTACCGGCATTGGGCACATTTTCCCTTTGACATCTAATTTTTCAATTTCCAAAATATTCGCCTAAAACACAATTACTTTGTCACTGTTAACTGTCCACTCAACAAGCTCGTGGACTGTGGCAATTTTTACTCCATCAAGCAAGTCAACCTGGGATAAACCACGAGCTTCTGCGCAGACAATGCAGGCTTTGACTTCAGTGCTGCCTTTCATGAGGTCTTCTAGCATTTGGCCATAGTTGGTTAAGCCTTGAGCTGGCTTCTGACCTTTTTTTGCTAGGTACACGCCGTTTTCAAACAGCCAAATTTTTACTTTGTGGCCTTCTACGTCACAGGTCCATGCAAATCTTAGTGCTGAGAGCGCGCGTTCTTTTGCGTAAGGTGCTTCAAAAATTATTATTGTAAAAGTTATCAAAGACTTCAACCTCAATTTTGCTGAATAACAATTATTAAAAAAACTAATATAATGCTTTCTATCAAACAAATAACATATAAACATTCTAAAGAAAATAAATACATGACAAAAAGGGGTTCTGAGAAAGCACATGGAAACCATACGATTCGATTACCTCAAAACATTTCTCACAGTCGCAAGAACTCACAGCTTCTCAATAGCAGCAAAAGAGCTCGCAACAAGCCAAGGAACCGTAAGCCACCACATAGCAGCATTAGAAACATATTTCGATGCTGAACTATTCAAACGCACAACCAACGGCGTAGACGTCACCGAAGCAGGAGCAACGCTCAAAGAAACAGCAGAAAGAATACTGCAAGACGCTCAAAATGCAAAAGCCCAAATTTCCTCAACTAAACAAAACCTATCTGGAACCATAAGCATTGCTGCAAGCACCATACCAGAAGAGCACATAATTCCCAGTCTAATCTCTGAGTTCCAAAATCAGTATCCACATGTGAAATTCAAGATTAAAGCAGAAGACAGCCTCAATAGCTTAAACAGTTTACAAGCTAACAATGTTGATTTTGCTGCAGTAGGCACTTCACAGGGGTTTGAAGATAAATTTGATTATATCCAGGTTGGGCAAGAAGACCTCGTACTCATTGTGTCTTGTGATAATGAATTAGCCCAACATGAATCAGTTAAGTTAAATGAAATTACAAAGCACCCTTTCATTAACCGGGAAGAGACATCTGGAACAAGAAAGGAAATCGAGCGTTTGCTAGAAAACAACAAGCTCAGCTTGGAACTGTTGAATGTAACGTTGGAATTGGGAAGCACGGAATCAGTAATTACAGCTGTTTCAGAAGGAAGAGGTGTAAGCATAATCTCGTCAATCGCCGCAAAAAAAGCCCAAGCTGCAGGCTTAGCAATAATTCTAAAAATAAAGGAAGCTAAAACCTCGCGAAAAATCTATATAGTAAGGCCAAAAAGACAGCTCTTAAAAGCATCTGAGTCTTTCTGGGAATTTTGTAAAACATTTAAATTCAAAAATCACGCCATCTCATGCCTTGCCAACTAAAGATATCTTTCTTAATCTTCTTCATAGACTTTTACCCATATCTTGCCCGACTCAATTTTCCATTCGTAGATTAGTAATTTCATTGATGGGTCATCTTCGTACTCGCCTGTCTTGAGATTAAAACGCCAGTCGTGACACGGACAAATAATTATCATGCCATCAAGAGTTCCGCCGGCGAAACCGCATGCCATATGAGGGCACCGATTATCGATAACAAAAATTTGACTAGACTGCTTAATCAGTAAAATCGGTAAGCCGTCAACCCTTATCAGCTTCATTGTTCCTTCCGCTAACTCTTTTTCATCTAAAACAGCTACAAAATTGTCCATATTTTATCCCATTATCCCATATTAACTGTATTATTTATTTCTGAACTTTAAAAAGTAAACTAATCCACCTGCTGCTAAGGCGCCAACAAAACCTATAATCATGAAAAGTGAGTATTTAACATAGAATGGTGGTGGAGTCACTGTTATCATGAACTGTTCGCTGTCACTTCTGTAAGTTGTTTGTGTTTCAGGTACGGTGGCCATAACAGCCCAAAGCCCAGAAGTGCCAGGTTTGAATGCTGCAGTAAAATTACCGACATCGTTGACAGTGCAATTTACTACTTCGGTGGAATTTGTGCTGTAAAATTGCACTTGAACTGTAGTATTCTGAATGATTGGGCTTAGAATTCCGTTGATTGTTATGTTTCCGCCTTGTTGTATCTTGTTCTTAACTGAGCTAATGTCTAATGTTACTGGTTCTTTGACTGTGTAGTTGCCCGACGTTGCCATGGTATTTTCAATAATATCTGTTGCGTTAATTTGATATTGAACTACGGTTCCTGCTATTTGGCCAGGGATAGTTGCGTTGCAAGTTTGATTGCTAATTGCCATGTCCATGGTGTTAATGCTTGTCCAATTATCAGTTGTATAGGCTATTTCAGCTGTATCCAAAGGAGTAGTACCATTTGCCAAGAAGGAGATTTCGGATGAGTTGTTTGGGTAAATTCTCGTTGGAGCATTTATGGGCGTTAGAGTTCGATTGTCAAAATCAGTTTTAAGCATGTATTCTATATCACCTGAACCTTTTTCACCGATAAAAACCACATGATAGAGCTTTAGCCCAGCATTGGGTGTTGTGTAATTAAGAAACATTGATTTGCCCATATATTCGCAGCTAGCGTAGGCTACGCCTCTGTAAGCATTGCTGTCAAAGTTGTAGCCGCCTACAGGGGAACTCAAGTTGCCATACAAACCTGGTTCCCAAGGCAATGGAAAATCGTTTAAGGTTGGAGATTGAGCGTTATTCATTAAGTAAAGCCTGGCTTCATACATGTCAAGCGTATTTGCAACTTTGACAAATAATGAAACATACGACGCATTTGTTACGAACTCAAAGGCCTTAACTGTATCCGCTGTTCTCGAATTGTTGTCATCAGTACCATTGATATTAGTGGTGTACCATTGATCTGTTTGCAAATTTTGAATAATCATGAAGGTAGCTTGTTGGGCACCCATGCTGTCACTAGGATTATTTACAATAACGAAAGAGTAATTACCCGATTGGGTGGGTGTAAAAAGTGCAACACTTACGTTTGTTCCCAAGTGTTCAGGAAGACCTGCAGCTTCCGTATGGGTGCTTTCCAAATTTCCAGCTGGATCATAAACATAAACGTCATAGTCTGTTTTTGCAGCCGTTGATACATTGATATATGCTCCATAAAAGTAAATATGGTAGTTGTAATTTGCTTGTAATGGACAAATGATGGTCCATTTTCCACCTATTGGTATTTGAGAATTGTTGATAAGAACTGGGAACATAGGTTTTTCGATATAGGTGTAATTACCTTGTGTAGAATTAAAGACTGTGTGAACATAGGTTGTATATTCTGTTGTAGTTGTTAGTTGTAGGCCATTAGCTTTAGTCAGGAAAATCGGGCTGATAATTAGAATTAAAATAACAATTAGGGCTATGGTTTTTACTTGGAGGTTGTTGTTTGGGGGGGTCATGGCTAACAACTTACGAAGCGTTTGTGTAAGTATTGAGTATGTGGACAATATTCCTTATGAAGGCTGAATCAATATTGAAAGTGCAGTAATTGTATTATACTGCTAGTTGGTTCTTGCTTGGTTTTTTTGTGGAAACTTTCTTATTTTCACGAATAGAACTGCTTATATTTGATTGGAATGACGTGTTGAAAAGCACGCGTAATTTTTTTACTGATTGTTAATCTATCTTTGATTTCAGTATTAATAAAATATATATGATATATTAAATCTTACTACAGAAGATATTTATAATTATGCGCCTGCATTGAGAACAAAGAGTGGATAAAATGCAAAGCATAAAAACAACCAACGGGAAAATCGCATCGAAACAAGAAACAATTCCACAAAATGGGAGGTGAAATAATGAATTACAATTCTTTCCAAAGACTAATGAAAAACAAGTACGCTCTTAGCACCGTTGTAACGACACTAATTATTCTAGTTATCTCAGTGCTGTTGGCAAGCGTAGTCACCTATTTCGCAATTAACGTTGTTAGTACAAGGGTTCAAGAAGAAAGTCTTTCTTTAAGCGACGCTCATATATGGCTTAACTCTGGTGCAGCGGCAGGGGCTCCAGCGTATTCTCAGGCTTCACTTAAGGTCATTAATACTGGTGGTAGAGACGTAGTCATCACGAAGATAACTGTAAGAGGGCAAGACAACGCATGGACATCCTGGGCAACGGGACCTACTGATAGTCAATTCTTAGTTTATAATATAACTAACTCGCCTATACAAACTGACATGTACTTCCAGCCTACTATGGCAATCCCAACAACCGATCCTTCTGCAGGAGCTGTCACGCCACAACAATTCCTTCTTACTGGTGGAACTGCAATTGCGCCAGCCGGATTTGCCTTCAGCTACGCTACTAGTGACTTAGTGCTAAAATCAGGTTACACCTTGCTGGTCTATATAGTAAACCCTGACAGCATCACTATCAACGACATTGGCTTAACTGTTAGCATAACGCTCTATACAGCACAGGCAATGTACTATCAGGAATGCAACGTACAAGCCTACACCTAATAATTTCAATCAGGTAGACGCGAAGAGAACCTTTCTTTTTTGTTTTATGTTTTTTTTGTGACGCACAAGTTTACTTATCCAAAAGTCGTGTACCTTATTTTTCAGTGAAACATAAAATGAAAAGCATATTGAAAAATCGTTGGGCTCTAAGTACAGTCGTTACTACTTTGATTATTC